>DASZUZ010000328.1:0-3175 GCA_035547415.1 Bryobacteraceae bacterium
GAACATCCAGACGGACACGCTCTACCGGCTGAGCGGTGACAACTTCGCCGGGCAGACTTCCGCGAAAACGGGATACCGGCCGTATGGCCTCGCGTTTTCGCCGGACGGCAAGACGCTCGCCGTATCGAACTGGGGCGACGAATCGGTCAGCCTGATCGAGCCCGCCTCCCTGCGGGAGCGCGTACGGATCAAAGTAGGCAGCCACCCGAACGAGATGGTCTGGTCGAAGGACGGCCGGCTGTTCGTTGCCAATTCCGGCTCCAACACTGTCAGCGTGATCTCCGGAAACGCAGTCACGGAGACGATTCGCACATCGCTCGACCCCAAAGCTCCCGTCGGTTCCACTCCGGATGCTCTGGCGGTTGCGCCGGACGGAAAGCGCCTCTACATCGCGAACGCGGACAACAACAACGTCGCCGTCGCGGACATCTCGGATCGCAAGGAGTCGCGCATCGAAGGCTTCATTCCCACCGGCTGGTACCCGACCGCTCTGGCCATTTCGCACGATGGCCGCCAGCTTTACATCGGCACGGGCAAAGGTATGGGATTCCGGAATAACTATCCGGCGGAAACAGAGTTCCAGCGGAAGACCCCCAACCCGCAGACTCCCTACGATTACATCGCCGCGGTGTTGAGCGGGCATGTTTCGATCGTGGACATCCCCGACGGGCGCCAGCTGGCCGCCTGGACGAAGAAGGCGATCGCGAACGTGCCGGTCCCCTCATCGCAGGTGGATCCGGCAGTGGCGGCGAAGGTACAGCGTGAAGTGTTCCCGAAGATCCGCCACGTGCTGTACGTTATTCGCGAAAACCGGACCTACGATCAGGTCCTGGGCGACCTCGGCGTCGGCAACGGAGATCCGAAGCTGGTTCTGTTCGGCGAAAAGGTCACGCCGAACGCGCACATGCTCGCGCGGCGGTTCGTGACCCTCGATAACTTGTACTGTGACGGGGAGGTTTCCGAAGATGGCCACCAGTGGTCCGATGCGGCTTATGCCACGGACTTCAATCAGCGCGCATGGACCAACAGCTACAGCAAGCGCGGCGAACCCGAAGCTGACGACCGCCTGATGTCGTCTCCGGCCGGTTACCTCTGGGACAACTGCGCCCGGCACAACAAGAGCTTCCGGACCTATGGAGAGATGGCGAGTTTTGTCTCCACGCCTGAGGAGGAACCCCGGGTGAAGGCGACCGGCTCACTCACGGGACACGCCTCGGTCGAGTGGCTGAAGGCGAAGAACCGGAACGCCCGCGACACGGAAAAGGCTGACATCTTTATCCGCGAACTGCATGAGGCGGAGAAATCCGGCAACTGGCCGGACTTTATGGTCATGGCGCTCGGAGAGGATCACACGCAGGGGTTGACCCCGGGGGCCTTCACGCCCGGTGCGCGCGTGGCCAGCAACGATCAGGCGCTGGGCCAGATCGTGGAGGCGGTGAGCGCCTCCCGGTTCTGGAAAGAGACCGCCATCTTTGTCATTGAAGACGACGCGCAGAACGGACCGGACCACGTGGATGCGCACCGGACCGTTGGCCTCGTCATCTCACCCTGGATACGCCGCGGCGTCGTGGACAGCACGATGTATACGACGTCATCGATGATTCGAACGATGGAACTGATTCTCGGTCTGCCGCCAATGACGCAGTTCGATACTGCCGCGACACCCATGTTCAATTCCTTCACGAGCGAGGCATCGACCGAACCGGTCCATATGGCCGGCCCCAAAGTCGATCTGATGTCGAAGAACCCGATGACGGGCGAGGGCGCCAGGGCATCGTTGAAACTCGACTTTTCGGACTACGATCGGGCGGACCCGGATGAACTGAATCGGATTCTATGGACCGCAATCCGCCCGGGAGAGCCGATGCCCGCTCCCGTAAGAAGCGTGCGCATCCATTAGCGAGCCTTCCAGCGGAACCGGCAGGCGAACGAGCCATTCGGCGCCGCGTGATATCGCGCGGATCCTGCGCGTTCTGGCGCGGTAAGTCGCGCTGTGCAGATGTATTCTCACGAATTCCGCCACTGCCGTGGTGGAACAGTGCGTGCATTCCTTGAAGGCAATCGCCGGTAATTAAGCTGCCCTTCAACCGGCGAATCGGATCGCGGGTAAACCGTCCCGCGATCGGCTCGACAGCGTCCGATGCGCCGCGCCCGCGTTGTAACCGGCCCTCGATCTGGACCATCGGGAAGACCGGAAGCAGGCGCGGTCATCGGACGACTTAAAATGCAATGCAAAGGAGCGTTGTGCCAAAGTTCAACTGCATCGTCTTCCCCGTGGATTTCTCGGAGCGCTCGGCGGCCGCGGCTCCGTTTGTGCTTTCGATGGCGCAGCGATATCGGTCCAGGATTGTTCTGGTCCACGCCATCCAGCCGCCGCCGCCCATTTACGCCGGCATGAACACCGTTTATCCGGAAGCCTTCGATTTTGTGGATACCCAGAAGATTCTGGGCGATCGGCTCACGGAGTTTGCGCACGCCGAACTGCCGAAATGCGATTGCGACTCTCTGGTCGAGATCGGCGATCCCGCTGGCGTGATCATGCAGACCGCGGAAGCGAATCACGCGGACCTGATCGCCATGCCGACTCATGGATACGGCGGTTTCCGTCGCCTGCTCCTCGGGTCGGTAACCGCCAAAGTCCTGCACGACTCGAATCTGCCGGTCTGGACGAGCGCGCACGCCCCGGAACCGTCCCACCGGGCTCACCCGAAACCCCGTACAATCCTCGTTGCCCTGGACCTGAAGGCGGAGAGCCGTCACACTCTGGATTTCGCCCTGGAACTGGCGAAAGAAGCGGACGCAGCCATCGAAATGGTCCACGCCGCTCGTGAAGGAGAGATCGACCCCCTGAACCCGGAGAGTCGCATGCACCAGCTCCTCGTGGAGTCCGCGCGCGATCAGTTGACGAAGGTTCACGAAAAGGTGGGCGCGGACGTGGAAGTTCTGACGGATACCGGTGACGTGGCCAAAATGGTGCGGGCCGTCGCGCTTCATAAGCGAGCGGACCTGATAGTAATCGGTCGCGGATGTATCCAGGGGTTTGGCCGGCTGAAGACGAACGCCTACGCCATTATTCGGGAAGCGCCATGTCCCGTATTGAGCGTCTGATTTCCTGAATCTGCGCCGCATGCCGGCGAGCGTGGCCCGAGATGATGACGAGATGCTCGACGCCATT
>DASZUZ010000329.1:0-3807 GCA_035547415.1 Bryobacteraceae bacterium
GATCGACGAATGGTACGAAGAGCGCGGGAATCAGCGCCGGTTGCATGGTGATGACATTCAGTCCTGGACCATCCCTGCCCACGAAGTGATTCTCGACGTCATGACCGGCGCATCTGCGGGTGGCATGTGCGCCGCGATCGGATCGGTGGCGTTGCGAGAGGAATTCGATCATGTTCGGCAGACGAATCCCCCGGCCGGCGTTCCTGTCAACCGGCTCTACCAGAGTTGGGTCCGGACTATCGATATCCTGAAACTCCTCGGGACGCAGGATCTTCCGGATAACGAGGGGCCGGTCCGCTCCATCCTCGACAGCACGCCGATCGACAGGATTGCCGAAACCGCTCTGCAGCCGGATCCGGCGCGGCTTCGCCGCCGTCCATGGGTTGCCCCGGAGATGACAGCGATCCTTACTCTCTCGAATCTGCGCGGCATTCCATACAGCGTGGCGCAGGCCTCGGGTTCCTACGAAGAACGCATCGCATACCACGCGGACCAGATCCAGTTCACAGTCGCGGAGCAGGGAGCGGCGGATACGCCGACCGCCGTTGCGGTGAACTATTCCGATCCGCCGGATTCGCATGGCTGGAAGATGCTCCAAGGCGCGGCAATGGCGACAGGGGCTTTTCCCGTTATGCTGGCGTCGCGTACGCTGGTCCGCCGCAACGGGGACTACGAGAACCGGCAATGGCATATCGCCACCGCCGAAAGCGACGGCGCCGGGCAGTGTGAATCCATCACGAAAATCGACCCTTCGTGGGGCGTTCCGGATGTCCCCGCGACCTTCGGAAATGTTTACGCCGATGGCGGCGTGACGAATAATAATCCGTTCGAATGCGCGCGGCGGTTTCTGACCGCTGCCGCGGGCAATGAAAACGGGCGCAATCCGCGCGAGCCCGAAAATGCGAATGCGGCTGTCATTTCCATCGCGCCTTTTCCCGGCGATGAGCCGTTTGACCTGAATTACGACACGAGCGAGCAGTCGGAACTGATCAATGTGCTCAAAGCTCTCCTGGGCGCGCTGGTCAGTCAGTCGCGTTTCCAGGGAGAAGAACTGAAGCTGACGCAGGACGAGAACGTCAGCAGCCAGTTCGCCATCGCGCCGAGTGACGATAGGTCGCCGACGCAGCCCGCGCTCCTCTGTGGTGTCTTCAGCGCATTCGGCGGATTCATCGAAGAAAAATTTCGCGATCGTGATTATTAGCTTGGCCGGCGCAATTGCCAGCAGTTCCTGCGCACTCACTTCGTGTTGCCGGAAGACAATGTGGCCATCGCCGCGGGGTTGGCGAAGAAGGCGGAACTCCTCGATTCCTTTCGCCGGGAGTACGGTCAGCAGATCGACGGCAGGTGGTGGTATTCGATCGTTCCGCTGATGCCGCAACTGCGAACGGAGATTGCAGTGCCGCCGCGTGAAGGATTCAGAACGACCGAGGCTCGCCTCGAGCAGGTCGCCGATGCCGCCACCAATCGTCTCAAAGCCGTTCTGCACGCTTTCGTCAGGCAACCCGGAGAGGAGCATGGGGGCTGGTCGTTCCTGATCAGCGCCATTTTCGATCTGGGCGGCGCATCGAAGATCAGAAGCTTTATTCTCGATAAGCTCAAGTCCGAACTCCGCCGTTCAGGCCAGCTTTGAACCAGCCGGACATCGTACTGAAACGATGCGGTAGTGATAATAGAAGAAACCCATGAGACGCTTTCTTGCCACCGTTGTGGCCTTCGTCTGTTCGTGCGCTCTCTTTGCGCAGGCGCCACCGCCAAAGAAGCCGAAACTGGTTTTGGGCGTAGTGGTCGATCAGTTCCGGTACGATTACCTGAACCGCTTCCGCGCGGATTACACATCCGGATTCAAGCGAATACTCGAGCAGGGCGCCGTATTCGATGATGCGCACCACATCCATTTCCCGACTGTAACCGCAGTTGGTCACTCCACCTTCATGAGCGGCGCCACGCCGTCGCTGAGCGGTATCGTCTCCAACGAATGGTATGACCGGGACGCGGATCAGAAGGTGACCAGCGTTTCGGATCCGCAGACAAAGTTGATCGGCGTGGACGGCGGGCAAACAGGTTCTTCGCCGCGACGGATGCTGGTCAGCACCGTTGGCGACGAGATCAAGATGCAGGGCCAGAAGGCGAAGGTCATCGGAATTTCGATTAAAGACCGCAGCGCGATTCTTCCGGCCGGACACATGGCTGACGCGGCGTACTGGTTCGATGCCGCCGCGAATCGCTGGGTGACCAGCAGTTACTATATGCAGAAATTGCCGGGGTGGGTTGACCAGGTCAATGAATCGAAGCCTTACCTGCGGGCTTCCGGCAAAAGCTGGTATGCGCTCGACGCGAAGCCGGGCGACAAGCCGCTGTGCAGCATGGTCAAAACCCCGGGTGTTCGGACCTGCGGTTCCCTCGAGGCCACCCCGTGGGGCAATGAACTGATCGAGGAATTTGCGGAACGCGCTCTCGTCGAAGAGAAGATGGGCCATCACGAGGGGACGGACGTTCTTACCGTCAGCTTCTCGTCCAACGATTACGTCGGCCACGCCGTCGGCCCGGACGATCCCGCGGTGCGCGATATCGCGATCCGCACGGATCGCATGCTTGGCAAACTGTTCGACGCGGTGGACCGCTCGGTCGGTCTCGATAACGTCGTCTTTGTCATGACCGCGGACCACGGCGTCTCTCCGGTCCCGGAAGTCAATCAGGCGCGGCGTATGCCCGGCGGACGTCTCGATCAGAAAGCCCTCTTCGCCGCGATTCAACAGGCATTGGAGTCGAAATATGGTCCGGGCAAGTGGATTGTGGGGAATGCCGGGCCGACGCCGTATCTCAATCAGTCCCTGATCGCATCGCGCAAGCTCAGCGAAGCGGACGTGCAGAGGACTGCCGCCGACGCTGTCCGCGCCATGCCGCATGTCTTCCGCGTCTATACCCCCGAACAATTGCAGAGCGGGCAGGTTCTCGAGGACTACATTAGTGTCGCGGTGCGCAATGGCTACTACCGGAAGCGCTCGGGCGATCTGCTGATCATCCCCGAGGATTATTATTTATACGAAGCTACCGGCACATCGCACGGCACGCCATTTAATTACGACACGCACGTTCCGGTCATCTTCATGGGGCCCGGTCTGAAGCACGGACACTACTACCAGAGGATCGCCGTGAACGATATCGCCCCGACACTCGCCGCTATTCTGGGCGTGGAAGAGCCGAGCGGGTCGGTGGGCCGGGTGCTCCAGGAGATGTGGCAATAACTGCTCTGCGCGGACTTCTCGACTTTCTCGCGAAGATGGGCCTCACCATGCGCGATGACCCGCCAAAGGTCGTCGACGTGGCAAATCGCGAGTGGGGCGCCCCGAAAGCGGGCTTTGCCCTGTCTGTCCAGCAGGAGGCGGCGCAGGATCCGAGCGCGTTGCCGGCGCTTTCCGTCGCGCTTCGCAACGTGAGTGGGGAACCGAAGAAGACCGTTGTTCCGGGCTGGTTATTCTTTTACAGCATTGAAATCACGGGACCGGATGGAACCCCGGTCCCGATGAGTCCGTTCGGGCGTCAGTTGCTCAAGCCGGAACGGAAAACGGAAAGGGTCGACGTCGTACTGTCGCCAGGGGAAGCCACGGAGGCTCGGATTCCGATTGGCTCCATCTTTTCGATGTCGGCGAAAGGAACGTATCGCGTCAGGGCCAACTGTGTATTGCCGTCCGGCGATGCGCTCGAGTCCAATGCGATCACCGTTGTTGCATAACTAACGCCCCCGGCCTCACATGCCATCGGGCGCTTTTGCTCCTGCATCGCCGATCAGATATTTTTCGAACCAGT
>DASZUZ010000330.1:0-2799 GCA_035547415.1 Bryobacteraceae bacterium
CGACGGGTGCTGAAACAGAACGTGCCGGTATTCGAAGAGCGCACGGTAGACCCGGATCTGCTCAACGAAGGAGCCGCGAATCTCCGCGACTACTTCCAGTCGCAGGGCTTTTTCGACGTGCAGGTCCGGTTCGATCAGGCTGAGGCGCACGACGGCAGGACAGAGATCACGTACGATATCTCTCGCGGCGCGCGCCATCGTTTTGTCCGCCTGGGAATCAGCGGCAACAAGTATTTCGATACGGCGACAATCCGCGAGCGGTTGTTCCTGTCGCCGAAGTCATTCGAACTGCGGCGAGGCCGCTACAGCGAGTCGCTCCGGCGCCGCGATGAAGGGGCAATCGCGGATCTCTATGAGGCCAACGGATTCCGCGACGTCAAAGTGGAATCGCGGGTGGAGGATGACTATAAAGGCCGCAAGGGCGACGAGGCGGTATTCTTCACGATCGTCGAGGGACCGCAATATCGGGTGGAACACCTGTATGTCAACGGAGTGAAGAAGCTCGATCTGTCGAAAACTCTGATCTCGCTGAGTTCGCAGGATGGCCAGGTTTTCAGCGAATTCAACATCGCGACGGACCGCGAGACCATCATCCAGCAGTATGGAAACAACGGCTTCGCCAACGCGACGTTCGAGTGGGACGCAAAGCCCGGCGTCGCGCCGCATACGATACAACTGACGTTCACCATCAACGAAGGCGAGCAGCAGTTCGTGCGACAGGTGGTGACGGAAGGGCTCCACACGACGCGGCCGCAACTGGTGAACCGGCAACTGCAACTGAATCCCGGCGACCCGCTCTCGCCCGCCGCGATGGCGGACACGCAGCGGCGGCTGTATGACCTGGATATCTTCGCGCAGGTCAACATGGCGATCCAGAATCCTGACGGCGACGAGAACCGGCGATACGTACTGTACGATCTGGATGAAGCGCGGCGGTATTCGATCACGGCGGGCTTCGGGGCCGAGTTTGCCCGAATCGGCGGCAGCAATGCGATTACGGACCTGTCGGATCCGGGCGGCGCGCCCGGCGTGAGCCCGCGGGTGTCGCTGGACGTGACGAGACTCAACTTCCTGGGCGCAGGGCAGTCGATCAGTCTTCGGACCCGGCTCTCCACTCTGCAGAAACGGGCTTCGATCAGCTACTTTGTTCCCCGCGTCCTCAGCCTTCCAAACTTCGATTCGACGTTCTCGATTCTTTACGACGATACGCACGACGTTCGGACGTTCCAGGCGATCCGAAAAGAGGCGTCCGCGCAGCTTGTGCAGCGCATCTCAAAGCCGACCACTCTTTTTTATCGCTTTAATTACCGCGAAGCGAATGTATCGAACCTCAAAATCGATCCGCTCCTGGTCCCTCTGCTGGCGCAACCGGTGCGCGTGGGAATCGCGTCATTCAACATTGTGCAGGACCGACGAGACGACCCGGTGGATCCTCACAAAGGCGTTTACAACACGCTGGATGTAGGGCTGGCAGGCAAGGTCTTCGGATCGCAGACGAGTTTCGTGCGCGTGCTTGGCCGCAATGCCACGTACTACCGCCTGGGCGAGAAGATCGTGCTGGCGCGCGAGACGCAATTCGGGGTGGAACCGGCCTTCAGTATTCCGGCGCAGGCCGATCCGACCGACGCGATTCCGCTGCCGGAACGCTTCTTCGGGGGCGGCGGAAACACGCAGCGGGGTTTTCCGGAAAATCAGGCCGGGCCGCGAGATATGCTGACCGGATTCCCGCTGGGCGGATCCGCGCTCTTTTTCAACAACACGGAACTCCGATTCCCGCTCTATGGAGCCAATATCAACGGGGTCTTATTCGAAGACGCGGGGAATATTTTTTCGAGTCTCGGAAAGATGTCGTTCCGGACGCAGCAGCGCGACGTGGCGGATTTCAATTACATGGTGCATGCGGCGGGGTTCGGCGTGCGCTACAAAACGCCGGTCGGGCCCATCCGCATCGACCTTGCGTACAGCATCAATCCGCCGAAGTATAACGGTTTTCCGGGGAGTTACGCGCAACTGGTGCAGTGTTCCGTGGCGAATACATGCCAGGCGTCGCTGCAGCAGATCAGCCATTTTCAGTTCTTCTTTTCAATCGGGCAGGCGTTCTGATGGGTACCGGGAGGCAGTTCGGGGTTTGCGCCGGGCGGAAGCCCGGCGGCAGGACGAAAGCCCTGGCCCTACGCTGTCTTATTTGTGCGGTATTGGTAGTTGCGGGCGTTCCGGCTCGCGCGGTGATTGTCGACCGCGTGGCCATCAGCGTGGCCAACAGGGTGATCACACTCAGCGAAATCGACCTGCGCATCCGGCTTACCGCGTTTGAGAACGGCATGAAACCGGATT
This sequence comes from Bryobacteraceae bacterium, assembly GCA_035547415.1. Classification (GTDB taxonomy): domain Bacteria; phylum Acidobacteriota; class Terriglobia; order Bryobacterales; family Bryobacteraceae; genus BOG-234. The sequence continues at coordinate 2,335 of DASZUZ010000330.1, forward strand.
TCTCTCCGGCGTTCCGCAAACAAGCGACCGAGCGGCTGATCGATCAGAAACTCGTGGAGCGCGAGATGGATCTGGGCCGCTATCCGCGCCTCGCTCCCGCACGTAAAGAACAACTGCTCGCCGACTATGCCACCGAAAACTTCAGTTCGGACGCGGCGGCTCTCGGTCGAGCCCTGGCGGGATATGAGCTGACGCCAGCCGATCTGGCGGAGGACCTGGCGCGTCAGGCGGACCTGCTGACATTTCTCGGCCTGCGGTTCCGTCCGGCCGGGAACACGTCCAATGAGCAGGCCGATTCGGAAATGGAGGCATGGCTCAAGGATCAACGCGCGCGAATTCGGATCGAGTATCTCCAGAAGGATCTTGCGCCGTGAAGCTGTGGGCCCGTCTCGCCGCCGTCGTTACCGGGATTCTGCTGCTCGTCGCGGTAGCCGCGGTGTGGATCGCGCAAAGCGACTGGCTCCG
>DASZUZ010000331.1:0-2127 GCA_035547415.1 Bryobacteraceae bacterium
GGCATGAAACGCCAGCGCCTTATCGGTGCCTGCGGCGACGAAGAAGCCGAGGCCGGCGGCGTCGAAAAGCAAAACCGGGCTGCTCAGCCTGTTGATCAGGGGATACCAGAAGAACGTAATCACGCCCGCAAGCATGGAAACGGCGAGATAGAACCAGTTGTTTATCGCCGCGGGAGGAACGGCCCCGATCATGATGTCTCGCGCAATGCCGCCCGAGTTTCCCGCCGCAAAGCACAGCACGAGAACGCCAAACAGATCCAGCTTGTGCTCGACGGCTTTGGTTGCGCCGCTGAGGGCAAAGACGAATGTTCCCGCCAGGTCGAACACGGTGAGCAGTGTATTGGCCAGACGGGGATCGAGGGGGACCGTCTGCATCATGCCGAGAGCCAGGCCTGCGCGGCAACGACCATGGCCTCGACGCCGGTTTTCAGTGTGGGATGGATAACCGGCGCGAAACCGGGATTGTGATTGGTGGGAATTTCGCCCACTTTGCCGGCTGCTTTGGCTTTGGAATAGACCTCCGGATCGGTGCCGCCCACGAACCAGAACACCGACGGCGCATGCCATTCCGATCCAAAGCACCCGAAATCCTCACTCGCCGTCGTGGGCTGCGTTTCCTGGACGCGGTCAGCCGGGAAGTACTCCCGAAACGCGCCGGCGATGCGCTTCGTGGCCTGCTCATCGTTCGTCACGAGAGCGTAACGGTCGAGCACCGTAATCTCCGGCTTTCTCGGCGCGCCCGAAGCCTCCGCCTCCGCATTGACGATCCGCTCGATCGCGGCAAGTACGCGCGACCGGACTGCCTCATCGAAGGTCCGGACATTCAGCTTGAGGATCGCTTCGTCCGGTATGACGTTTTCTTTCGTGCCGGCCTGAAGCGAACCCACCGTGACCACAGCCGGATCCGTCGCGGCAATTTCGCGCGACACAATGGTCTGGAGACGAAGAACCGTTGCAGCCGCCATGACGACCGGATCGATGCTCGCCTGCGGCATGGAACCGTGGGCGCCCCGCCCGAACATCCGAATCTGGAGACTGTCTCCCGCCGAAGTGATGACCCCGGCTCGCGAGCTGAGCAAGCCGGACGGACCGACCATCACATGCTGGGCGAGAATGACATCCGGCCTGGGAAAACGGCTGAACAGTCCGTCGTCGATCATCGCCTGAGCTCCCTCGCCGGTCTCCTCGGCGGGCTGGAATACCGGCATGAGCGTGCCGCGCCAGGCATCGCGCGTCCGCGCGAACAGCGTGGCGGCGCCAGTCAGCCATGTCACATGCATATCGTGGCCGCAGGCGTGCATCACGGGCGCCGTTTTTCCCTCGCGGTCCGTGGCGGTCGCGTTGCTCGCATAGGGCAGCCCGGTCACTTCCCTGACGGGCAAGGCATCCATATCCGCGCGCAGCATGACGGTTGGTCCTTCGCCGTTGCGAAGCAGCCCGACCACGCCAGTCCTGCCGACGCCGGCAGTCACTTCGTACCCGGCCGCGCGAAGGTGGTCCGCCGCCAGCCCCGCGGTCCGAACCTCCTGCATGGAGAGTTCCGGATGAGCGTGAATATCCCTGTATAGCCGCTCCAGTTCCGGCAGGAGCCCGTCCACCGTTGCAAGGACTCTCTCGGACTGTGGTTTCGCCATGAGTCGGATCTCTTGTTCAGCCTATAACTTTCAACGCCGCCCCGGTTTGACAGCCGCCGGCTGCGTCTTCCAGCCGCTGCTTCATGCGCCCGTCCTTCAGCCTTTTCCTGCTTCCCTGCATTTCTTTCACTTCCAACTACAAAAGTATGTTAAAGTACATTTTTGAATCATCCCGGCCGTCTGCGCTTTTCTGGGCCGGATCGAGAAATCCAGGCGAGCCTCACGATCGGAATATAAACCCGCTCAAAGAAAAGGAGAACGGAACGTCATCTTGGCCACGCGTTGGGGCGCCGGTCTGTCGAGTGCCGCCGCTCTTCTCGTCGATCGTTTCGGCTCCGCTGGAGCCGTCCAGCGTTATCAGACCGCGCGCCTCCGCGCGCTGCTCCGCCACGCCTACGAGAAAGTTCCCTATTACCGCCGCCGCTTCGACAGCGCCGGCATCCATCCCGCTCAGGTCCGCACTCTCGAAGATCTGAAGCGCCTTCCGGTCACC
>DASZUZ010000332.1:0-3114 GCA_035547415.1 Bryobacteraceae bacterium
GACCGCGTGCCGGATCTGAAGACGAAACACAATATCGGCTACTGCAATATCACGACCTGCTGCCGGCAGGTGTGCCCGGAGTCGATTACGATCACGGAGAACGCGATTATTCCGCTGAAGGAGCGCGTGGTGGACGAATACTTCGATCCGCTGAAGAAACTTTTCCATATTCTGTAGTCAAGGAGTGCCCAATGTTCGGTCTGAAAGCCCTGTCCCATGAAAGCGTCGCGAGCGCTCTGGCCAAGGCGGAGCATTACCGTCTGCTGAAGGAGCCTGCAGAAGCGGAGAGTATCTGCCGCGACATTCTTGACATCGAGCCGGAAAATCAGCGGGCGCTGATTTGTCTGGTGCTGGCGGGGAGCGATCAGATCGGACAGGATTCACGCGCTTTTCAGAACGCGATGGCGGCGGCGTCGCAGTTGCAGGGCGCGTATGAGCGTGCGTATTATTCGGGAATTCTCTGGGAGCGGCGCGCCAAGGCGCTTTTTGGGGAACATGGGCGGGGTACGGGGCATTCCGTCCACGAATGGATTGTGAAGGCGCTGAACTGCTTCGAGGAGGCGGAGCGGCTTCGTCCGGCGGGGAATGACGATTCGTTGTTGCGGTGGAATACCTGCGTGCGGTTCCTTGCGAAGCATCCGGATGTGACGCCGCGGGCGGAAGAGGCGATGGAGCCGATTGTGTCCGAGTGAGTCTGCCCCGGCCGGAAGGTCGGCGGCGCATCTATACGTGGACTGGAACTCCGTTAATCTGAACGTTTTTCATTGCGACCGATTCCACATGCTCCAGTAAGTTGCCTTTTTCGGCATTGTCGAACGTGCAATTGGACATTGTCAGGCCGCGAATGGGCGCGTCTTTGTAACCGCGAAGGTAGACGCCGTATTTGCTCTTCCCGCAGGTCACGTCAGCGACCTCGACATTGTTGACGATGGGACGAAAGGGGCCGCCCTCGCCTTCCTCGTAGAAGAAGTCAATGTCGATTACCGCCTGAGCGACCTGACCGACGGTGACTTTGCGGAAGCGAATGTTTTCGATGGCGCCTCCGCGATAAGAGTTGGTTTTGATGCGGAGAGCCCGGTCGAGGTGAGGACTGCTCATCCGGCAGTTTTCCACGAATACGTTCCGCACGCCTCCCGACGCCTCGCTTCCGATGGATACGCCTCCGTGTCCGTCTTTCATCGTGCAGTCCCGGACGATCAGATTCGAACACGGAACGTTCACGCGACGGCCGTCCTGATTGCGCCCGGATTTGATGGCGATGCAGTCGTCGCCCGTACTGAAGGTGCAGTTTTCGATGACCATATCGGTGCAGGATTCCGGGTCGCAGCCGTCGTTATTGGGGCCATGGCTGTCGATACTGACGTTGCGCACCGTTACGTTGCGGCAGAGGACGGGATTGATCTCCCACATCGGCGAATTCACGATGCGGAGGCCATCGATCAGGACGTTCTGGCAGCGATAGGGCTGGATGAAATTCGGACGCAGATAAGATCCGGTTCCGAAGACACGGTCTTTCACGGGTACGTTCCTGTCTCCGGCGGCCATCAGCGCGTTGCGGGCGTTGTCCTGGCTCGGGTCGCCCTTCTTCCAGCCACAACTGATTTTGCCTTTCCATGGCCACCAGTGCTCGCAATCGGCCTGGCCATCGAGCGTACCCGGTCCGGTGATGGCGATGTTCGTTTTGCCGAAAGCGTAGATGAACGGGGAGTAGTTCATGCACTCCGTTCCTTCCCAACGCGTGAAGACGACAGGAAGGTATTGCAGGGGATCGCGGCTGAAGCGCAGGGTTGCGTCTTTACCGACGTACAGGTTGACGTTGCTTTCGAGGTGAATCGCGCCTGTGAGGAACGCGCCGGCGGGAACGACGACGCGACCGCCGCCGGCCGCGGCGCAGGCCGCGATGGCATTGCGGATCGCATCCGTCGAATCTTTGCGGCCCTCGGGGTCAGCGCCGTAGCGAGTGATGTCGAAATCGCGGCCGGGAAACGAGGGCGTTCCGATCCGGCCGAGGATGGCATCGATCGGATCGCCGTCCGCCGCGAGCAAAGTGGCGGCGCTGCCGGCGAGAAACAGGCGGCGGTTCATGGCGAAACACTATATCTCACCGGCGCGCCGCTTCGCGTTCACGCGCGGGCGGCGAAAACAACCGCATGGCCGCCGGGTTCGCGGACGCCGATCTCCCGCATTCCGTAGAATGTCGTGCGTTCGGCCATTTCGATCGGGTAGCCTTCGAGCCGTTTCAGAATATCCGCGAAATCGTCGACCTCGATGAAGAGAGTTGCCGCGCTGGAGTCGCTTTGGGGGGCGAATTTCGGTTCGTCTTTGCGGACGCTTTCGGCCGTCTGCAACATCAGTTCGGCGCCGTCGCGGTTCAGGATCACGAAACCGATGCGATCGCCCTCGGGTACTTCGACGGTCTTTTCAAAACCGATGCGGTCGACCCAGAAGGGCAGGGATTTCTCGATCTCCTGGACGATCAATACGGGCGTAATCTTCATACGGCTCATCGTATGCGATAGCCGCGGGTTCGGGATTGGAAAAAACGGCCACGGGCGTTCGCCCGGTGAACTCGCGGAAGTCGCGGATGAGATGCGCCTGATCGAAGTAGCCGGCCTCGGCGGCGATGGCCGCCCAATCGCGCGATTTTGCGCGGGCCAGGGACGCCGCGTGGCGGAAGCGGAGGATCCGGCAAAGGACCTTGGGGGTGAGTCCGCTCTCTTCGAGGCAGCGGCGGCGAAAGTGACGCGGGCTTAAGTTGCACTGGCGGGCTATCCAGTCGAGATCGATGGTTCCGTGTGCTTGCGCGATGGCTTCTATGGCGCGCTGGACCGGGTTGGGGTCGCGGTCGGGCGGGGCGATGGCGTGGCTGAGCAGGCGGGCGCGGTCGGATGGGGATTTCGCCTCGCCCAGGCGGGATACGAGGTCGCGTACCGGAGGGCCGGGAAGTTGTTCCAGGGAGACCGTCAGACCGGTGAGTTCAGATGAGTCGACCCGAAGGAAGGGGGCTGCTTTGCCGGGGCGGAAACGGATGCCCGTTCGGGTAGATCGGGCAGGGATGTCGAAGCGGGCCTCCACGGTCATGGCTCCGACCGCTTCGAGGCCTCGCTCGGGAGA
>DASZUZ010000333.1:0-9076 GCA_035547415.1 Bryobacteraceae bacterium
GGATGACCGAGCGCAATGGCTCCGCCGTTGGGGTTCACTTTTTCGGGGTCCAACCCGGCTGCGCGGATGACGGACAGCGCCTGTACGGCGAAGGCTTCGTTCAGTTCAATGACGCCGATGTCGTCGAGAGACAGCCCAGCCATCGTAAGCACTTTCGGAATTGCGACCACGGGACCGATACCCATGATTTCGGGAGGCACGCCGCCGGTTGCGAAACTGACAAACCGGGCTTTCGGCTGAAGACCGAGCTCTTTCGCTCTGGCGGCCGACATGACCAGCGCGGCGGCGGCGCCGTCGCTCGTCTGCGAAGAGTTACCGGCCGTTACCGTGCCCTGCACGTGGAAGACGGGTTTCAGTTTGGCGAGCGCTTCGAGCGAGGTGTCAGCGCGGGGGCCTTCGTCCTTTTCGAAAGTCGTTTCCGTGCGCTGGGGTTTCGGACCTCCGTTCAGGATCGCGGTTTCCACTTTCACGGGAACGATCTCTTCGGCGAATTTGTTTTGCGCCTGGGCGGCAAGCGCGTTCTGATGACTGCGCAGGGCGAACGCGTCGGCGTCTTCGCGGGTGATGCCGTACTTGCGCTGGACCTGTTCGGCGGTCAGTCCCATGTTCATGTAGATCTCGGGGTAGTGATCGACGAACCACGGATTCGGCGCGGGCTTGTTTCCGGCCATCGGAATCATGCTCATCGATTCGCTGCCGCCGGCGATGACGATCTGTGCGCCGCCGGCGCGGATGCGGTCCGCGGCCATGGCGATCGCCTGGAGGCCGGAACTGCAGAAGCGATTGATGGTGACGCCCGTGGTCGTAACCGGCAGACCGGCCCGCAGTGCGGCAATGCGAGCCATGTTGCTGCCCTGTTCGCCTTCCGGCATGGCGCAGCCGAGGATCACGTCCTCGACGTCTTCTTTGGGGACCTGCGGGTATTTGTCGAGAAGCGCGCGAATGACGGTGGCGGCGAGATCGTCAGGACGGGTGTTTCTCAGGGCGCCGCGATTGGCTTTTCCGACGGCGGTTCGGAGGCAATCGACGATGACTGCTTCGGGCATGGGAGGACTCCAGATTCAATTTCTCACATCGGGAGAGCGGTCAGCGGGGTTCGCGAATCGGGCAGGAAACGATTGCGATTTCACACCACCGGCTCACCGGCGGCGTGTTATAAAAAAATTCTTGAAAATATTAGTACGAAATACCACGCGAGGGACATTGCTGGGAGATGCGATCGATGTCGCCGACAACAGCGCAAGCCGGAACGCGGGGCTGTTGAAACGGTCGGGGCTCAACCCGGGAGAGGGCCTGTGGATCGTTCCCTGTGAGGGAATTCATATGTTTTTTATGAAATTCGCGATCGACGTCGTCTATATCGACAAGAAACGCCGCGTGAAAAAGGTCGTGCGATCACTGAAGCCGTGGAGAGTATCACTATGCCTGCCGGCAGATTCGGTGATCGAACTGCCTGTGGGCGTTATCGATTCGACACGAACCGAAAAAGGCGATCAACTGGAGTTCGAAAATCTGAAGTAATAGCCGATAAAAGTTAACTTCCGCCATCTTGCAGCCTTTTCTTTGGCGCTCTACACTCATCGCGTGGGCCATTCCGTCAATATCTATGACCTGCAACGAGTGGTCGTCTATTATTTCGGACGGTACAATCTGCTGGCCGCGACCGGACCGGTAGCCGCCGCGCTGGCGATCAAGCTATTTGCCGGGAACCACGGATTCCTGAAAAAACTGGTAAACATGGCGGTGATGGGAGGCTGCATCTGGTTTGTGGCTCTGGAGATCCCCGGACCGATGCTGCGGATGATTACCAGCCAGTTCGATCATCTGGAATCCATGTTCGCGTCGTTCAGAGTGTAACCGCCGGCCGCTGACTTATTCCACAATTGCGCGGATATATCGCGCGGCGGAGCGTCGTACAGCGCCCTTTGCGTCCTCGCGAACTTCATGCTTCGGCCATGCGCCATATACGACGTCGAAATCGAAAGGTTCAACGGACTCCACGATGCGGCGGACAGCAGCCGCCGAAAGCGGAATATAGTTCGGGTACGAGCGCATGAAACTGACCCATCGGCGGTCCGGCACGACCTGAATTACATCGCCGGTGAACAAAGCATTTCCGGAGTGCATCACCTGCGCCCCTTCGAAGTGCCCGCCGCATCGGATCAGCGTGGCATTACTATTCAACCGGCAAGTCGAACCGCTCCAGAAATGTATGCGAGGACTCTTCCGCCTCGCCCACTCGCGATCATCTTCATGAATGTAAACCGGGGCGTCGAACTCCTCTGCCCACTCGATCATCGTCGAGTAGTAATGCGGGTGCGAAATCGCGATGGCGCCGATCCCGCCGAGGTCTCCGATGCGCTGCACGGTTTCCCGGTCGAGGAGCGTAACGCAATCCCAGAGGACGTTCCCGGATGTGGTCTGAACCAGCAGACATCGCTGCCCGATGGCGAACTTCGGCTCGGTGTGGATCGAGTAAATGCCGGGATCGACCGGCGCGATCATGTTCCGGTGACCGCGCCGAAGGTCGCTCAGAGTCGTCCATTGCTGGCCGTCGAGCCCGACATATTGCCGCTCGTCCTCGCAGACTGGACAATGCGCCGGAACGCCGGCGGAGGGCTCGAACTGCACTCCGCAGGTGACGCAGATTGAGGGATCTGTCACATTTGGAGTGTAAACTGATTCGCTAAGTCCGCCGTGATCACCCGCATCCGTATCCGCTTTCTGCTGAGCTGCTTTCTTCTGATCGCGATCATCGTTTTCGCCGTCGACCTGAGCAGCGGGGCCGGGCGCGCCAGCCGCACCATTCTCGAACTGACGCTGTGCCTGCTCGGCGCGCTGGTGATGACCTGGATCTTCGCGCGTTCGCTCGCGTGGCGCGTCAATCGATTGCGCGAGTTCACGGAAAAAGTCCTCGACACGAACGATCCGGACGCGCCTCTGCCGGACGAAAGCGAAGAGACCGCAGTGCTCAACCAGTCCTTTCGCCGGATGGCTCTGCGGATTCGCGAACTGGTGGAACGCCTGAGCCTCGAATCGAATCGGCGCGACGCCATCCTGAAGAGCATGGCGGAAGGCGTGCTCGCGGTCGATCACCAGATGCGCGTGATGTTCTGCAATCAGTCCCTGGTTCACGCATTGGGACTGAAGCAGCCCGTGGAAGAGAACACCCCGCTCGTCGGACTGGTCAGGGATCCCCGATTTCTGGAACTGATTTCGAGCGTTTTGTCGTCGGGCGAGGCGGCCGGTTGTAAGTTGCAGTTTACGGGAGAGGATTCCTCGATCTTCGAGGCATACGCCTCTCCGCTGGCGGTAACGCCGCATCGCGCGGCGCTCGTGATCCTGCACGATATTACGGGCATCGAACGGCTGGAGCGCATCCGGCGCGATTTTGTCGCCAACGTTTCGCACGAGATGCGAACGCCTTTAACGGCGATCCGGGGATACGCGGAAACGCTGCTCGGCGGGGCGCTCACGGATAACGAAAACAATCGCCGCTTCATCGAAATTATTCAGGCGCACGCCATTCGGCTGAACAATATCGCCTCCGACCTGCTGACGCTTTCCGATCTCGAATCCGGCAGGCGGGATGTGGAGCCGGGCCCGATCTCTGTCGAAGAAGCCGTCAACACCGCGCTGCTGACGGTGGAAGCCGAAGCGCGCATCCGCGGCGTGAAACTGGTGCGCGGTCCGATCCAGGACGAAATCATCACCGGTCACGCCATTCGGCTGGAACAGGCGCTCGTCAACCTGCTCGACAATGCGGTGAAGTTCAACAAGACCGGCGGAGAAGCGCGGGTTGAGTCGGGGATTGCTCCCGACGGACGAGTGTTTATTACGGTTTCCGACACAGGGCGAGGCATTCCATCCGACGACCTGCCGCGCATCTTCGAGCGCTTCTACCGCGTCGATAAAGCGCGTTCGCGGGAGGTCGGCGGTACGGGCTTGGGCCTTTCCATCGTTCGTCATATCGTGGAGCGCATGGACGGTACCATTAAGGTTGAAAGCCGTCTGGGCAGGGGATCCCTGTTTACGATCTCGTTCCCGCGCAGATCGAGTTCGCTCGCGGCCTGAGCGGGCGAAGGGTGGATAACGTGGAAAAGGCGAAGGTCGTTCGAAAGCGCGCCGGGCAGGACGCGGCAATCGCAAAACTCGATGCGCCGCATGAGGGAGCAACCGCCGCGGCCCGCGCCCCGGAGACACAGCGCGCGGAGGTTTCTCTCGACGATCCCTCGCTTTACATGAACCGTGAACTGAGCCTGCTGGAGTTCCAGAAGCGGGTTCTGGAAGAAGCGCGCGATGGCCGCAACAAGCTGCTGGAGCGCGTGAAATTCCTCTCCATCGTCTCTTCGAACGTCGACGAATTTTTCATGGTGCGGGTGGCCGCGCTGAAGCAGAAACTGAGCGCGGGGAGCCAGGACCTCAGCATCGACGGCAAGACGGTCTCGCAGCAGTTGACGGCGGTGCGGGAAAAGCTGGACGAGCTGATGAAAGCCATCTACGATTGCTTTCGCCGCCAGTTGCAACCGGGACTGGAGCGGCACGGCATCGAGATCGTGGACTATGCGGAGCTGGATCATCGTGAAAAAGCGGGGGTGGATCAGTATTACATCGACACGATTTTTCCGGTGCTGACGCCTCTCGCATTCGATCCCGGCCGCCCGTTTCCGCATATTTCGAATCTGAGCCTGAACCTTGCGGTGGTTTTGCAGGAGACGGACGGCCGGCAGCATTTCGCGCGTCTGAAGGTTCCGCAGCAACTGCCGCAACTGGTCGCGGTCCCGCAGTCGCCTCCCCGCAAGAAGAACGTTCAGCCGCCGCAGCGTTTCGTCTGGATCGAACAGGTGATCGCGGCGAATCTGGAGTCTCTGTTTCCGGGGCTGAAGATCGCCGAATCGCACCCGTTTCACGTCACGCGCGACGCCGAGGTCGCCATCAAGGAACTGGAGAGCGACGATCTGCTCGAGACTGTCGAGGAAGCCGTGTGGCGGCGCCGGTTCCGGAAACCGGTCCGGCTGCAGACCGATACCAGTATTTCGGGCGAGATCCTGGAGATTCTGATCGACAATCTCGAAGTGGACCCGACCGATGTGTATCGCGTAAATGGTCCGCTCGATCTGACGCGACTGCGGCAGCTCGCCACCCTGGACCGGCCCACCCTGCGAGATGAGCCGCTGGAGCCGTGGACGCCACCCGACTTTTCCGCGCAGTCCGACGAGGATATCTTCACGGTCATCCGGCGCGAAGATCAGTTTCTGCACCATCCGTACCAGACGTTCATGCCCGTCGTCGATCTGCTCAAGAAAGCGGCGCATGACCCGGATGTGCTCGCGATCAAGATGACGCTGTACCGGGTGGGCCTGAAGTCGCCCATCGTGAAGGCGCTGCTGGAGGCGATCGAGAACGGGAAGCAGGTGGCGGTGCTGCTGGAGCTGAAAGCCCGGTTCGACGAGGAAAGCAACATTGAGTGGGCGCGCGCGCTCGAACGCGAGGGCGTGCATGTGGTCTACGGGCTGGTAGGGCTGAAGGTGCATTGCAAGATTGCGCTGATTGTGCGGCGGGAGCATGACAATATCCGCCGCTACGTTCATCTGGGCACGGGCAATTACAATCCGGCGACGGCGCGGATTTACACCGATTTCAGCCTCTTCACGGCCGATCCGGACATCGGCGCCGACGCGACGGACCTTTTCAACTATCTGACCGGTTACTCCCACAAATCGGACTTCCGGCGCCTGCTGGTGGCGCCGGTGACGATGCGGCAGAAGCTCACCGAACTGATCCGGCGCGAGATCGCGCTGGGGCATCGCGGGCGGCTGATCTTCAAGATGAACGCGCTCGAAGACCGGGCGATGATACGGCTGCTTTACGAGGCGTCGCGGGCAGGGGTGAAGGTGGACCTGATTGTTCGCGGACTCTGCTGTCTGCGGCCGGGCCTGCCGGGCGTGAGCGAGAACATTACGGTTCGCAGCATCGTCGGAAGATTCCTCGAGCACAGCCGGGCTTATTACTTCGGGAACGACGGGAAAGAGGAGATCTATGCTGGAAGCGCGGACCTGATGCCGCGGAATCTGGACCGGCGAGTGGAGTTGCTGTTTCCGATTCTGAATCCGAAGATCGTGCGGTATCTGCGGGACGTGGTTTTCGAGAAGTATCTGGCGGATAACCGGAAGGTGCGGATCGGGAAGGCGGACGGGACTTATGAGTCGCTGCGGTCCGGGTCGATGGATTCGCAGGCGTGGTTTAATTCGCACCGGTCGGCGCAGGCGGAATCGTAGCAATAAGCTAATAATTCCAACGTGGAAAGCACCGCAGACCTCCACCGCCGGGCGCCAGAGCGGCTCTCCCGTCCGGTGTCCGCTCATTGGGTTTCTTTTTCGATTGTGTCCATGGCCGCTCGAATCCGTGATCGCTCGTCATTTGATCCAGCGTCTGCCATCAGATCTCGTAACAGAGCACGCGTAGCGATCGGAATCCGGTCTGCTTTGCTTTCCACGTTGTCCGGGCACTCAAGAGAAGCGCATACCGCTGCAAGAACTTTCTGAAGAAAGAACTGCTCCCTTAGCTTGGCCGGATTCAGCTCCGCCGAAATGGATGCGGCAACGCGATCTCCCATTGCCGAAAAGACCCGCAAGTCCGTCCCGGTCAGGTGAAAGCCAGGCCGATTGAGATACATGCGCACATAGGCAATCCGGTTGTGCTCCTGAGACTGCATGGTCAGCGATAGACCTGGAATAGATAATTCTGCGTTGTAACAACTTCCCAACCGAGACCCAAATAAATTGATACATCCAGAACTGGCTGAAAGTTGTACCAAGAGCCGTCGTACTGGACACGGTATTGCTGATCTGTAAAGGCTGTCTCCGGTCGGACACGGTCGGTAATCAGCAGGAAAGACGCATTCAAGAGGAAACAACTCCCTGCCGAATTCAGCACGACAAGCCAGCAAAGACAATCTGCAATTTGAATAAATCCAGAAGGAGCCTACATTTAGCTTCGAAATCCATTTCGTCGGAAAACTCGCGATACTTAGCCGCGAACTCTTCTTTTACTGAGTCTGTGGATCTCTCACTCGACGCGAGCGTTGTGGCACGCGCCCCCGGAAGCGTCCGGTAAGCAGCACTTACCAAATCGAATGAGGATAGTCCTGAAAAGACCGAATCACGTACGTATCTAAGCTTGTCTTCGACGAACGGCGCAACATCTTCGCCTTGCAAATAGTAAAAAAACTCCACCGTCAGCCGGATAAGGCAACGCATATCGTCCAGTTCCGACGCCAGAAAGAACGATCCTCCGGATTCCACCATCGAAGCCTGAATAGCCCGTATCTGTTCTACCGGAGCATTACTCATTGAAGCACTCTGCCTATCGGCACAAAGCGAACGCGTCTGACCGCTCCCTGGAGTACTCTAACACGTCCCACCGCGGATGCCGCCGGGGGACAAAACTGGAGCGCGATCCACGATCTCATTGACGCTTCGCACCATTCCGACTTGCGATGGCGATTCATTCAGCCCGCCGCACCGCCATGACAGACCACCTCCGACCCGGATGCCCTGCAAAATATCTCTCCGCGAGAACGATACTCCCGGAAATCCGGAGGTTGATCATGGGAAAAGGGGAACCAGACTGGAAAGCGCGAGTCTTCAATGAACCACGTATCCGTCCGGAGTTGAACCATAACGTCCGGGTGCTTCAGGCGCTTCTGGAGTTCACGCGTGATTAGCGTCGCCTCGTGATTACTCGGGAGCGAATCAGTCCGAATGTATGCGTCTGCATTCAAGGGATTGACTCCATCGCGACGAATTGGCCGGGGCAAGCGATACCAGTATAAATCGAGAAGTTCACACGCTTTGCCGCCTGCCGGGAACCGTGTCGGATCAGCCCCCCTGAGAACCATTCGTGAAACATCTCCGCCGTCCGCAATCTGCACCACGATGTCATCAGCCACTTTTATCAATCGCATCATTCGAAACTGCTGACGACGATGATCTGCGCGGTACATCGCTGCCCAGTCTGCATAAGTTATTTCGGTGTGACCCTTCCCGGCGATAAAGAACCGCGCGTCATCGGGATTGCCAAAACGCCATGACGATGGCGCTGTGTGGGGCCTTACCTTCAGAAAGGACACGCTCCAGTGCGATGGTCTGCATATATTTCGAGCTGACAACCACAATCTTTCGAAATGGATCGGCGCTGCCGTCGAAGACGACTCCGAAGCCAACCACGTCCGCAGATACGATTGCGGCGTAAAGGATCAGCGCGCCTACCAATCCCGACGTCATATTTCTGCTGGCAGTCATTCGGAAGCTCGCTAACCCGAAAACGCGGCGTCGTAGCGCCCGCGGCAGGCTGTCCCCAGTCGTCGGTGACCTTTCCCGTCAGAGCCGGATCGGTCGTCCACAAACTCGATTCGGCAGATGCAAGGACCAGCATGAATCTGAATATCCTGATCATCACTTTCCGCTCTCATGAATGCAAGTAGCCGGGACGGCTCCCGGGCAGATCAGTTCCTGATTCCGGCTCATCGAATACACACCAGTAAATGTCGGTCGTGGGTTCCGCGCTACCGTCGCGATTACCGACGTGCGGAAGAACCGATTTCACGTCCGCAGGCCCTTTTCCAGGCGGATACTCGATAAAGTCGACAAGCGCTTTCACATACGTCCGCCTCCGCCATGCCGAAAATACAACCGTAAAGACTCGATACCCGATACCGGACTCGCCCGCCTGATAGAGTTGCGTTGCGAATTTGACAGGGAGGCGCATCGGACTGTCTTCGATGAATCGCACGTCAGTCGGGTCGATCCATCGGCACCCTTCAATCGCAGTGGGATACGGAAATCCGGTGAGGCTTTGAAAGTCACTTTCGCTCACAAAGTAAGTAGAAGGCAGCACGCTTCCGTTGATCAATTTTGCGCAGCAAGGATAAAGGCGCTCTCCACTGTCGGTAGTACTCGGCTCTATAGACATCAAGCGCTGGCGAAGTTCAGTTGCGGTCATGATAGAAGCCTCACCTGCGGGCTACCCCTGCCGCCCGCCGCGACCTTCGGCCCGGGCGAATTGCAGGGGAGAA
>DASZUZ010000334.1:0-8968 GCA_035547415.1 Bryobacteraceae bacterium
CGAATACGAACTGGCGCAGCTTGCCGAACAGCGGGATGAACTCGATCTGGCCGCAGCCAGCTATCGCGCTGCCTTTCGTTTGTTGCCGGAGCGGAAATCCGTTCTGCTCGAACTGGCGCGAGCGGAGAAGGCCCGCAACAACCCTGAGGGCGCGATGGCCGCGCTGCTGGCCGCTTCCCGGGGCGGCGAACCGCGCGCGGCCGAACTCGCGCGCGAGCAATTGCCGGCCCGCTATCCGTACGTCTACGAATTCCGCAACGCCCTGGAACTGGATCCGAAGAATGAGCCGCTGCACCGCGAACTGGCGTTTCTGCTGCTCAGCATGTCCGAAAAAGACCCGGCGCTGCGCCCTGAAGCCGAACGCGAATTCGAATCCGTTGTCGCTGCCGCGCCGGGCGAGTACCTTGCCGCCGCGCAACTCGGACTGCTCTATCTGGCGGATCACCGCGACGACCTGGCAATGCCGATTCTGAAAACCGTCCTCGCTCACGCGGATGCGGCCACGGCGAACCGGGTTCGCATGGCGCTCCACATGCCGCTCGTTCTTCAGGACAACAAGGCGAACGAGGCGCCGATCGATCCGCGGATCCTCGGCGAGCGAAGTTACAACGCCGGTTTCATGAAGGATGCGCTTCGCTATTTCACCCTTGCCCACGAAGCCAACCCCGTCGACGCGAATGTCGTTCTGAAGCTCGGCTGGACGAACAACCTGCTTCACGACGACGCGACCGCGCTCCACTGGTTTGACCTCGCGCGCCGCAGCGCGGATTCCTCTGTTGCCTCGGAAGCGCAGCGCGCCTGGCATAACCTTCGGCCGGGCCTCGAACGATTTCGCACCACAGTCTGGATATACCCGCTCTACTCGTCGCGCTGGAGCGATCTTTTCGGATACGGGCAGGTCAAGACCGAAGTCCGCGTCGGCAAACTCCCTTTTCGGCCCTATGTGTCGGCGCGATTCGTGGGAGATGCGAAGCGTTACACGGGAGGCGTCATCTCTCAGAGCCTCTCGGAAAGCGCCTTCATTCTGGGCGCCGGCGTGGCTACGCGCCAATGGCATGGCGCGATGGCCTGGGCCGAGGCGGGAACGGCGATCAGCTATCTCAATGGTTACCACTGGCGAGACTATCGGGCAGGCGCGTCGTTCTCGAAGACAAGAGGCGCTTCCATTGCAGCCGAACACAGCGGCCGGTTTTTTGAAACGACGGCCGACAGCGTGTTCGTCAGCCACTTCGGTAACGACCTGATCAACATTTCCCAGAACAAATGGGGTTACACCACAGTAGCGGCTCCCGTTACTCTGCAGACCTTCTGGTCCGCCAACACGACGTTCGATGCGAAACGGCAGTATTGGGCCAATTTCGTGGAAACGGGTCCTGGTATTCGGTTCCGGACGCCCTGGATGCCGGCGGCGATGTCGGTTACGCTGTCGGCCGTACGGGGCGTGTATCTGCGCAATGAGGGGAATCCGCGCGGGCCCAACTTCAATGACTTTCGGGCAGGCGTCTGGTATGCATTTACGAAATAGCGTTGTTTCGTTCCTGATCTTTGCAGGCGCCTGCTGCGGTGGCACCTTCGCTGTTGTCGGACCGCAGGCGGGATCGTGGCCGGCCGTTCTCTCGTCGGTGGGCCATGTTCCGGGAACCGCTTCGTCGGCGGATATCTTTGTCGCGCCGACGAATACCCCTGCCTCCCTGGACTGGCGCAACAAAGTAAAAGCCGGCGCGGCCCTCATTCTGGAGGGCTCGTCGCCCCTCGCCGCCCTCTTCGGATTCAAACCTCGCGTGGAAACCGTTTCGGTGATTCATATCGTGGATGTCCACAATGCCGCGCTCCCCGTCATCTGGAGCAAAGCGGTCGAAATCCCGAAAATGGACATTCCGGCCGAAGCGCGTGTTTTCGCAAAGGACCGATGGACCGGGGCGCCTGTTGTGGCGGGTTTCAGGCTTGGAGCCGGAGCCGTTCTTTGGGTCGCGTTGCCCCCCGGTCAGACCGGGTATGAGCGCTTTCCCTATCTGATGCAGTCGCTTGCCGACCTCGGCTTCGAGCCCGATGTTCGCGCTTCCCGCCTCTGGACCTTCTTCGATTACTCGTACCGGACACGCGCCGATCTCGATTACCTTGCCGCGCGCTGGCGCAAGGCAGGCATCAGCGCCCTGCACGTTGCCTCCTGGCATTTCTACGATTCCGCTCCCGACCGCGACGAATACCTGAAACGGCTGATTGAAGCCTGCCACCGCCACGGTGTTCTTGTTTACGCATGGGTAGAACTGCCGCACGTCAGCGAGAAGTTCTGGAACGATCATCCGGAGTGGCGTGAGAAGACCGCCGTGCTGCAGGACGCGCACCTTGACTGGCGCAAGCTGATGAACCTGCAGAACCGCGACTGCCAGGCTGCTGTCAGGGCGGGTCTGCGCCAGATGATCGAACGCTTCGATTGGGACGGCATCAATCTGGCCGAACTCTATTTTGAATCGCTCGAAGGAGCGGGCAACCCGGCGCGTTTCACGCCAATGAATGACGATGTTCGAGCCGAGTTCAAAACTCAATCCGGATGGGACCCGATCGAGATCTGGGGCAGGCACAACGATGCCGGGTCACTCAGAGCATTCCTCGATTTCCGCGCCGGTCTCGCCCGGCGGATGCAGCAGGAATGGCTGGAAACCGTGGAATCCTTCAAGCCGGGCCTTGACATCGTTCTCACTCACGTGGACGACCGTTTCGACACCGGAATGAAGGACTCGATCGGCGCGGATGCGGCGCGCGTCCTGCCCCTCCTCGACCAGCATTCCTTCTCGTTCCTGATCGAAGACCCGGCGACGGTCTGGAACCTGGGCCCGCAGCGCTATCCGGAAATCGCGAAGCGCTACCAGCCTCTCACGCCTCACACCGACAAGCTCGCAATCGACATCAACATCGTGGATCGTTACCAGGATGTCTATCCGACGCGCCAGCAGACCGGCACGGAGTTATTCGAACTGGTCCACCTGGCATCCACCGCATTCCCGCGCGTGGCGCTGTACTTCGAGAACAGCATTCTCAAGCCGGATCTCCCGCTCCTCGCGGCGTCCTCGGCGGTGGTCACCCGGTATGCGAAAGACCACCGGCGCGTCTCGCTCGAATCCCCGCGGGACATTGAACTCGCCTGGAGCGCCGAAGGAGCGCTGGTCGACGGAAAGCCCTGGCCCATGAAATCGAACAACTCGCTGAGGCTCCCGCCCGGCGCGCATCTGGTTGAGCCCGCTCCGAGGCGGGACGGGATTTCCGTCACCGATCTGAACGCAAACCTGCGCGCGGCCTCCCTTGACGGCAAGCGCGTGACCTTCGATTATTCGAGCGACAGCCGCGCGATCGTCAGCTTCGACCGCAATCCTTCGAGGCTGGAAATCGACGGCGAGCCCCACGCAATCCCCGGAGCGACCATCCTGCTGCCAAAGGGCATCCACCACGTGGTCGCAGCCGAATAAACAGCTACAGCTGCGGAATATCCAGCCAGGCCCGCTTCTGCCAGGACTCGAGGCCCTTTTCCGCGAGTTGCACGCCCTTCGCTCCTTCGAGCAGATTCCACCGGAACGGCGCGTCCTTCACGACGTGCAGCAGGAACATCTCCCACTGCCGTTTGAAGGCGTTCTCATACGTTTCCTGATCCGGCAGCTTTTGCCAGGTATCGAAGTAGTTGATCGTGCTCGGGACGTCCGGGTTCCACACGGGCCGCGGCGTAGCCGCGTAGGGCTGCACCCAGCAGTCGCGCAGACCGGCGACGGCGGAGCCTTTCGTACCGTCCACCTGCAGCGTCAGCAGATCGTCACGCCGGACGCGCACGCACCACGACGAATTGAAGTGCGCGATCACTCCGCCTTCGAGTTCAAATGTCGCGTAAGCCGAATCGTCCGCCGTGCATTCATAGCGCTTGCCGTTCTCGTCGCGGCGCTCCGGAATATGCGTGGCGCCCAGACACGAGACCGCCTTCACCGCGCCGAAAACGTTGTCGAGCACGTACCGCCAGTGGCACAGCATGTCGAGGATGAGGCCCCCGCCATCCTCCTTCCGGTAATTCCAGGACGGACGCTGCGGAGAGACCGTCTCGCCTTCGAACACCCAATACCCGAACTCGCCGCGCACGGAAAGGATCTGGCCGAAGAACCCGAGATCCCGCAGGTGCTGCAGCTTGAGAAGACCGGGCAGCCAGAGCTTGTCCTGCACGACGCCATGCTTCACGCCGGCCGCTTCGGCTTTCCGATAAAGATCGAGCGCTACATCGGTCGTTCCCGCGATCGGCTTCTCGCAGTACACATGCTTGCCCGCCGCGATCGCGGCGGTGACGGCGTTTGCGCGGCGATCGGTCGTCTGCGCATCGAAATAGATCGAGTACTCCGGATCCGCCAGCGCCTTATCCAGATCCGTGGACCACGCGAGGCCGCCGAACTCCTTCGAGATCCCCTCGAGCTTGTCCGGATTGCGACCCACCAGCAGCGGACGCGGCATGATGGTCTCGCTGTCATTGATCCGGACGCCACCCTGCTGCATGATCGCGTGAATCGAACGGCGCAGGTGCTGGTTCAGGCCCATGCGTCCAGTGACGCCGTTCATGATGATCCCGACTGAGTGCGTTTTCTTCGTGCTCATGGTTTATTCTTTCGGCTTCTCCGTGCACTGGGGTTGCGCGCCATCGGGGAGCGGAGGCGCCTCGACGCCGGCGCGCGGCAGTGTCCCCGCCAGTTCCTGCCTCCAGTGCGCCACGTCGCCCGCCGGCCCGTAGCAGTACATCATACGCATCGGCGTGTCGCCGGTGTTCGTGAGCTGGTGAAAAACGCCCGACGGGATGTAAACGGCCTGGCCTGTCGAAATCGCGCGCCGTTCCTCGCCAAGGCACATCTCGCCGGATCCCTCCACGATGAAATAGATCTCTTCCTGCTCCTGGTTGTGCCACGGCACCTGCCCACCGTTTGGCTCGAGCGTCACCATGCCCATGGCAAAGCTGGAAGCCTGTATGGGGCTCGCGCCGCCCACCAGGTTCTGCGTTCTGCGGCGCGCCGGATAAGTACGTCCGGCGATCTGTGCCAGATCTGCGACGATCATTTGGTTCCACTCCAGAATGTGAGATACGGCCGGTTTTCGATCTGACGAAGCAGATAGAGCGCAAGCTCCCGCGCATGATAATCGCCCCACATGCAGGCTTCGCCGCGCGGCACGCCGTCCGCGTCAGGCCGGTCCCAGCCGTTCGGACGGTGATACACGGCGTGCAGTATCAGGCCCTGATGTCCCGCGTCGGAGCTGAGATAGGGTTCCGAGAAAAGCGCATCCGAGACCGTCAGGCCAGCCAGCCGGTAACGGTCGTTTCCCAGAAACTTGCCGAGCCGCAGCAGCCCTTGAGCGGCGATCGCCGCGGCGGAACTGTCCACCGGCTCGTGAGGATTGAACGGATCGGCCGGCTTGTCCGCCCAATCGCCCAGCCTGTGAAGATTTGGCGCGCCGGTATCCCAGTAGGGAATGCCGTCCGTCGGCGTGTTCCCGATGTAAAAGTCGCAGGTGGCTTCGGCTGCCCGCCGCATCATCGATTCGACCGCCTCGCGCCCGCCGAACGCCGCGAGTTCTTCGTCAGACACGGTGGCGATGAATTCCAGTTGCTCGGCGAAGCCCAGCATGGCCCACGCCAGGCCGCGCGTCCACGTGCTGAACGGAGAATATCCCTGTTGAGAATTCGGACAGCGATAATTACCGTCGTTCGTGTTGAAGACGCTTTCGTGAGCAGTCCGGCCGCGCACGTCGTAGAAATCGCGGCCTTCGCCGTAGTAAACGGAATAGCGCGCGGTCGCGTCCGCATGCCCGATCAGGCGTTCGAGCAGGGAAATCCGCCGGTCGTTTTCGCCCATCAGCACGTGGCCCAGCCGGTGGCTCACCGCAAGCGCGCGCAATGACCGGATGGTATCGACGAACAGCGAGTGCGGTCCGTTGAATGAGTAGATATACCCGCCGCCTCCGGCGATCTTCGACCAGCGCATCGCCTGGACCGCGCCCGAACACATCAGAGCGAGTTCATAAAACCGGCGTTCCCACGCATGGTCTTCCACGCGCCCTTCACCCATCAGCCGGAGCAGGCTGCCGTAGGTGCTCACGTTATTGAAACCATGGTCGTGAACACCGTTATGCGTGAGATGCGGGGCCATCAGGCGGACCGTGTGGTCCCGCCCGTACTCAAGAAAATGTTCTTCGCCGGTCGCATCGTACTGCAGGATGGCCGACCCGAACTGGAACCCCTGCGTCCATTCCGTCCAGCCGCGGCTGGTGTATTTCCCGTTGACGGTGTAGACCGGCGCGCCCTGCGAAGGTGTCCAGGTCTTCTCGATGGACCGGAGCTTTTGAGCGGAAATATCGAAGAGCGCACGGATCTTCGGCTCCAGGCTGGCCGGAGCCAGATTCGGGTGGATGCGGATCATTAAACTCGCATGATAGCCCAGAAGGCAGTTTTCACTACTTCAGAGCTTGCATGCGACCGTCCGGAAGTAACCGGTAGCGCACGCCACGCCACTCGACCGCATTCCCGAATATCCCGGCGCCCCACACCGCGAACCCGAAAAGATCGCGCAGCGGAACGGCCACGAGACTGGCGTATCCCCCGGTGCCCAGCGCTCGCATGGCGCATGCCGCCGCCGCGAGCCGGACGGCCATCCCAGCCACAGCGACCTTGCCATACCCGCTGACCGCCGCCACGAGACACCAGAACGTCGCCTGCGTCACCAGATACCCGAAGTACCCGCCCGGCCGCGAAATCCGAATCGTGCGTGACCAGCGGACCTGGTGTTTCCACACATCGCGCCAGGAGCCCGCTCCGAGATTCGTCTCCACAATCGTGTCCGCCATCGCCACGCGCTTGTCCAGACTCGAGATGCGCGCGCCGAGCTGATAATCGTCCGCCAGATATTCCCGAATCGCTTCGAACCCGCCGATTGCTTCGAGTTCCCGCTTGCGAAACGCCATCGTCGAACCGAGGGCGAACCCCGTCGACGAGAGCAGACGCGCCACCAGCACGCTGGGCGCGAACTCGGTGGCGATGCCAAGCGCCTCGGCCTTCGCCGGGCGCGAGAGTCCCCGCCCCCGATACAGACACGTAACGAGGCCAATCTGTTCGTCTTCGAGCAGGGAAATCACGCGCGCCAGGTAGTCCGGTTCGACGAGAATATCTCCGTCATTCACCAGCAAGACGCCGTAACGCGCCTCGCGCGCCAGTATTGCAAGCGATCCGGCTTTGCGATTCGGCGCGTCGTTCGCAGTCGCTGCAATGCGTATCGGCAGAGCCGGAAAGTCCCTCTGCAGCCGCAGGATGTCCGGAATCGCCGGGTCATCCGGATCCGCGACGCCAAACAGGAGCTCGAACTCCGGATAATTCTGCGTTGCATGCGAACGGATCGCCTCGAAGAAATGAGGATCCCGCCCGCGAACCGGTTTGAGGATCGATACAGGCGGGCGAAACGGCGGAATCGTCTTCCGCCGCCGAAAGCGAAGCGCGCCGGCGATGGCGAGCAGGTTATAAGCAATGCCGCAGCCGACCAGAATCGCGGGGATCACCGGGAAATGAACACGACGCCAACCACGATGAGCGCGATGCCCGTCCAGCGCCGCCAGTCCACGTTCTCGCGCAGCAGGAACTTCGCCAGCAGCGTCTCCGGGATGAACGTCGCGGCCGACATCGGGACAGCAAAGCTCATGGGCGCAATCGATACCAGCTTCATGAAGGAGAAGAACGAGACGGCCATCGCGCAGGTCGACACGATCACCATCCAGTTGCGGGCCACGGCGGCAAAGACCGATCCGATCGCGCTCGGCCGGAAATCGCTGATCTCGCCATGGCGTCGCATGCCGAGCGAACGGAACACGTCACCGACCGTGGTCGAGAGGACGCAAAGCGCAACCAGCACCCACTTCATCGCGGTTTGCCTTCGAGTGGCGCCGCGGAGGACGTAGCCGTGCGCCCTACCAGCGTGACACCCGCCGTAATCAGGACAATGCCGGCCCAGCGTTCGGGCGAAACAACTTCGCCCAGAAAAAACTTCCCGGCGAACGCAGTCACCACGTATCCGATCGCGGTCACCGGCATGACGTAACTCAAGTCGGCCCAACTCAGCAGAGCCATGTGGGTGAAAGTCCAGACGATCAACAGCGCGACGCCAATCGCGACCCAGGGATGAAACAGTGCGCCAATAAGAGCCAGCGGCGTGTTACCGACCGGGCCCAGTTCTTGCATGCCATGCGTCAGAGCGGAGTTGCCGGCGACATTGCTCAAAACCGACAGGACCGCGAAGAGGCTTGTCCGCGCCTGCGCCGCCGGAACCGCCTTGACCGGCGCGGGGACCGCCTCAGTCGCCGGCATTCGCGGAAACGGCCGCCTGCTGCCGCTGCTCGGCAATGAACTTTCTTCGGCGTGACCGCAGCGCCATATATTCCCGGGCTTCCTTGGCCAGTCGCTTGCGCTCATGCGAATCGAACATTGCCTTGCGCACCACGCGCCAGATCACGCGCGGACGGAAATAGTATTCGCTGTAGAACCGCTCCACCCAATCCATCAGTTCCGCCTCGTCGAGGCCGGGGTAGATCACCTTCGGGAGCTGATTTCCGCGCTCGTCGACGATGTTTCCGATGGAAATCAGATTGTTCTTGCGGGCGTAGTCGTAAAACTCGGTGCCGGGGTAGGGATGAGCGATCGAAACCTGAATGGTTTCGTTGTCCAGTTTCTTCGCGAAATCGATGGTCTTGCGAATGCTTTCCCGCGTCTCGCCGGGCAGCCCCACGATGAAATCGCCGTGGATCACCAGCCCCAGCTTCTTGCAGTTCGCGGTGAAGCGCTCCGCCATGTCGATCGTGGCGCCCTTTTTGATGTTCTTCAGAATCTGCGGGTCGCCCGATTCGTAACCCACGATGAGAAGCCGGCAGCCGGCTTCCTTCATGGCTTTGAGCGTGTCGTAATCCGTTGTCA
>DASZUZ010000335.1:0-6747 GCA_035547415.1 Bryobacteraceae bacterium
GCATCAAATGCCAGGAACAGGTAGACCGTCACGAGATCGAGGTCGACGACACGTCCGACCTTTTCGCAAGCGCGGCGTAATTTCAAAATCGAAATCTCATAAGAACCGTCCGGAGCGCATCCGGACGGTTCTTATTTTTTAATCCCCGCGAACGACAGCATCCTGCCCGCCCGATCCTTTTCGCGCCGAAAGGAGAAATAGCGTTCCGCTTCACAAAAGGTGCATTCTCCTGCGTACCAGACGTCCTGGACACCGGCGGTCCGGAGCTGGCATTCGTTGATGGAAGGGAGATCGATGCGCACGGGAGCGGCTGACTGTCTCAAATGCGGCGCCCATGCCCCAAATCGATGCGCAACATCGGGACTGACCTCGTAACAGCACGGTCCGATTCCCGGGCCGATGGCGGCATGTAAATCTTCCGCGCGGGCGCCGTACCGTGTAATCAGTTCGTTGACCGTGCTGGCAACGATGCCGCCAGCCGTCCCGCGCCATCCGGCGTGAACGGCGGCCACGGCGCGTGCCCGCGAATCCACAATCAGGACCGGGATACAGTCGGCTGTCCTGATGCCGACGATCATGCCCGGCTCGCGCGAGATCAGCGCGTCCCCCTCGGCGATGCGGTCGCCGCCCGGCGGACAGGCCTCGATGACGATGTTCGAGTGAATCTGCCGCAGGGTTGTGACGGACGGCGGGTACTCGGAATCGCGGAAGCCGAAGCCATGAACAAGCCAGTCGAAACGGGAGAGGTTCGGAGCCTTCAGCATGGATGGTCGATTAAACTTCGATCTTACGGCATGAACCGAAACCCGAAGACCCGGCTGGCGCCGGCAATGTCGGTCCTGTTGTTTTTCATTACGGGACTTGCGTTGATTCCGTATCCGGGACTGCAGAACGACGAGCTGTTTTTCTCGGGCCCGATTTATGCGCCGGATTCGGCGTTTTTCAGCCTCAAAGCGGGCGCCGTGAAGATTCCGCTGATGGTGATGAGCTATTCCGGGGCGCTGAAGACGTGGCTCTACGCCGGGCTGTTCGAAGTCTTCGAGGCGAACAAGTGGTCGGTCCGGATTCCGGCGCTGCTGATGGGAATGGGAACGATCTGGCTCACCTGGCGCTGGGTGGAGCGGATCGCGGGCCGGCGGGCGGCAATCGTGACAGTCGTCCTTCTCTCGACGGACACGATCTTTCTGATGACGAACACGTTCGACTGGGGGCCGGTGGCGCTGCAGCACCTGTTGCTGCTGGGCGGGCTGGTCGCGATCCAGGGGTGGCTGGGCAACGGGAACCGGGGGCTTCTGGCGCTGGGGTTCTTTCTGTGGGGCCTCGGGACGTGGGACAAGGCCCTGCTGGCCTGGCCGTTGATCGGACTGGCGACGGCGACGGCGTGCGTGTACCCGCGCGAGGCGCTGGCGCGCTTTCGTCCCCGGAACGTCGCGGTTGCGGCGCTGGCATTTCTGCTCGGCGCCGCGCCTCTGGTCGGGTACAACATCAAACGCCACGGCGAAACGGCGAAAGCAAACGCGCGGTTCACGACGGAGGATTTCCGCAACAAAGTCGCCGCCCTGCGCATTACGGTAGACGGATCGACGCTGTTCGACTACATGGTTTACGGAAACGGCGCGCCGGGACGCCGTGCGCCACAGACCTGGATCGGCCGCGCCTCGGCCGCGATTTACGGGGTGGTCGGAGAACACCGGAAGAACTGGATGGTTCCCGCTTATGTAGCGGCTTTCGCCGGGTTCGTCCTTTTCCTCGCCCGGTCGCGGATGCTGTGGTTTCTTCTGATCGCGACGGCCGTCGCCTGGTTGCAGATGGCGCTGACGAAGGGGACGGGCGGGGCATCGCACCACGTTATTTTGCTGTGGCCATTTCCGGTGGTGTTTCTGGGGATCGTACTGGCGCGGCTTTCGGAACGGCTGCCGGTGAAAATTCCCGCGATCGGCCGGGACGCGGGCGTTCTGCTGTTGAGCGTTGTGGTAGCTTTTCTCGCGGTGGAGAATCTTCTGACGACGAACGAATATCTGGAAGAGTTCACGGCGAACGGCGGGGCCGGGGGGTGGACGGACGCTATCTACCCGCTCGCGGACTCGGTGGACGCGAAGCCGGCAAGCTGGATCGGCATGGTCGACTGGGGAATCCTGAATGGACTGCGCTTGTTACACGAGGGCGAGCTGCCCTTGTTTGTGGTCGAACCGGACGCCGATGCGGCGGGAATCCGGCGGCAGATCGACGATCCGAAGCGCCTGTTCATCCAGCACACGGACGACAAGCAGATCTTTCCCGGGATCAACGAGCGGTTCCGGAACGCCGCGCTCCGGGAGGGATTCGCGGAGCGAGTCGTGAAGACGGTTCCGGATCGGAACGGCCGTCCGGTGTTCGAGATTATTTCCTTCGAGCGAGTGAACCGATAACCATGCCGGCGGCGGCCAGCGTAAATGCGCTCATGCCGGCGTACGCGGCCGGAATGTTGAAGAAGTAGGTAACCGAGCCGATGGCCCCGCCGACGAGGGCGCAGTAGCCGCCGGTGGTGTTGGCGCGTTGCCAGAAGAGGCCTCCGATGAAGGCGGCGAAAGCGCCGGCGAGGAAGAGCGTCCCGGTGATGTTGAGGTAGAAGTACACCGGGCCGGGCAAGGTGTACCAGACGCCCCAGAAGAGGACGAACAGGCTGACAAAGACGTTGACGAAACGGTTCAGAACGACCTGCGAGCGGGGGGCGAGCGGTTTGCGGCGGAGCGGAAGAACGATGTCCTGCGAGATGACCGAACTCCAGCCGAGGAGATAGGAACTGTTGACGGACATGGTGGCGGCGAGCATGCCGGCGACGACAAGCCCGAGAATTCCGGTGGGCAGAATGCGCGCGATCAGTTCGGGCATGGCCTGCAGGGAATCGTGGTGCGGGCCGAAGTACGCGAGAGCGCCGATGCCCCAGAGCATGGGCATCATGCCGCGTCCGAGAAAGATGAAGCCGGTCCAGAAGAAGACCTTCTTGCTGGTTTCGGGATCCTTCGTCGAGAAGGTCCGCATGGCGGTGGTCTGCCAGCAGGTGTCGACGGCCATCCAGAGCAGAAGCTGAAAGAGGATGTAAGCCCAGCCGTAGTCGGGGTTGGAGATGGGGCTGAAGCCATTGGCTCCCATGTGCGTCATGACGGCGTTCTGCATGTGCTGCCAGCCGACCGTCCAGATGACGTAACCCGTCACGAGAACGGTTCCGATGCTCAGCATGACGAACTGGATGAAATCCGTGATGACGATGGAGACCATTCCGCCGAGCACGGTGTAGAGGAGCTCGAGGAAGAGGATGACGGTCATGGTCCACTTGAGATTCGAGACGGGCAGTCCGGCGATGATCGTGAGGAAGGTGCCTTCCACTTTGAGGAAGACGCCCATGTTGAGCAGTCCGCCGACCGCGACGAGAACACCGGCGATCATGCGGAGGCGCCGGCTGTACCGCACTTCGAAATACTCCGGAACGGTGGTGAGCCCGAGATTCCGGAGCTTGTGGATCATGAAGCCCGTCGCGCCGAGGAAAATCATGACGCCCCCGGAGATCAGGCCGTTGACGAATGACGAGAAGCCGGTTTTGTACCCGAGCTCCGCGTAGTACATGAACGTGATGGTTCCGATTTCGGTCGCCGCGAGCGTGGCGATGCCGATGAACTTACCGAGATGGCGTCCGGCGAGAAGGTAGTCGGTGGCGTCGGTGATGTACTTCTTGCCGGCGAGGCCGGCGGCGAGCGTCACGCCGAGGTAGACGATGACGATGAGCCAGTCGAGAGCGGTGAAGTTCATTTGCGGAGGGCCGCCAGCATGGCCCGGAGGTCACCGACGCCGCGAATGGCGACGACGAGCGCGATGGCCGCGAAGGCGGAACCCGCCACGATGAAGTTGATTGTCCAGAACCAGGCCCAGAAAAGCAATGAACTACGTTATCACCCGCGGGTGGGAATTCGCCATGGCCACAGATGACGCCGATAGCAGATGAACTTCATTCGGAATTGCGTTTCAGAGGGATGGTGAAAGTGAAGCAGCTTCCTTTGCCGGGATCGCTCCGGAGCCAGATATGACCGCCGTGCTCCTGGACGAGTTGCCGGGTGATGGTGAGACCGAGGCCGGTTCCTTCGCCCGTGCCGCTCGAATGAGAGCCAGCCTGGTGGAACTTGTCGAAAACGGCTTCCTGTTCGTTCGGCGGGATTCCGATACCCGTGTCGATCACGGAGATTTGGGCAAGACCGTCGAGTTCAGCGCCTTCGACTCGCACCTGGCCGCCCTCGGGGGTGAATTTGACCGCATTGCTCAGAAGGTTAATCAGAATCTGGCGGAGGCGAAGGCGGTCGCCTTCGACGGGCATGGAGCCGGGCAGATGCGGTTCGAGATGAATGGATCTGGCGGCGCTCTGGGGCCGAATGGAGGAAAGGGCGTCGTCGACTACGTCGCAGAGGTCGAGGGTTTCGAATCTCAGCTGCAGTTTTCCCGCTTCGATTTTGCTGAGGTCGAGGAGGTCGTTGATGAGCTCGAGCAGATGGTGCGCATCTTTATGGATGTGACCGACGAAACGCTTCTGATCGTTGTTCAGCGGTCCCTTTGCTTCCTCGCTCAGGAGTTCGGAAAAGCCGATGACGGTGTGCAGTGGCGTGCGCAGTTCGTGGCTCATATTGGCCAGGAACTCGCTTTTGAGGCGATTCGCCTGCTCGATTTCGCGGTTCCGGGTCTCCAGTTCCCGGTTGGCGGCCGACAGCCGGGCAGTGAATTCCTCCTGGATTGCCCGCACGCGTTCTTCCGCGCTTTTCCGTTCGCTGACGTCGCGAATGATCGCGGAGATGCGAATGCCCGACGAACTGCTCAGGGGGCTCAGGCTGATTTCGACGGGGAACAGGGCACCGTCTTTGCGCCGTCCGTACAACTCGAGACTGCTGCCCATGGGACGCGTAACCGGAGAACTTTGATACTGGCGACGATGCGCTGCGTGCCGGGAGGCGAGGTGTTCGGGAACGAGTCGATCGACGGACCTGCCGAGAAGTTCCTGTCTGGAATAGCCGAAGAGGCGCTCCACGACGGGATTCGCCAGAACGATCGAACCCTCCGAATCGACCTCCAGTATGCCGTCGGGGGCTGCTTCGAGCAAGTCGCGGTAACGGCGCTCGGCAGTCATTTCCAGCTTGGCCTGCCGCTCGCTCTCTTCCGCCGCGAGGCGGTGGCGGAAATTTCGGGAGATGACCAGGGTCGCCAGGACGAAGAAGACAATGAGAACGCTGTATCCACCGCGGATGATCCACATGGCATTTGTCTCCGCGCGGCCCGCGCTCTCGATTGCGCTATGGAGGTTCAGCCGTATCTGTTCCTGCAGATTGGCGATCGCGACGCCGAGTTGATCCATGATGCGTTCGCCACGCCCGGAATTGACAATGCGGAGCGCGGCCTCCGGCCCCTGGGACTGGCGAAGCTGGACGGTCTCCCGCAGGTCCGCGAGCTTCGCTTCGGACAACCGGGAGATCGGCTCCATCCGGGGCCGGGCGGCCGCGTTGTCGTAGGTGAGGGCCGCGATCCGGCGCGTCAGCAAGGGCACGGACCGGGTGGCTGCTTCGTAAGGCTCGAGATAATCCGTGTCTCCGGTCAGCAGATAGCCGCGTTGCCCGGTTTCGGCGTCTTTCAGGGTGGAGACCAGATTCTGAATTTCCGTGAGGGTGCCATAGGCGGCGAGCGAAGCCTCCACCTGATGTTCGTGCGCCAGCAGCGTGCGATTGGAAATCCAGACGGCTCCGGCCGCCGTCAGAACCGCCAGGCCGACGACCAGCCACCATCGGAGCACGTAGAAGCGAAGGTACGGGGTTTCGCGGGTGGTGTGAGGCATTTGCGTACAGGCGTCTCATTATCTCCGAACAGAGCGAGGTCCGACATGCGTATGCGTCGACAGAGATGGACTCGCGTTCGCGATCACCAGAGCCACTATTTGTGATAGTTCATTAGGGATGCGATTTCCGGTTCTCCTGGTCCTCAGCGCTCTGACGGCGTTCGCCGGTCAGGTCCACATTTACGTCACCAACAGCGATGACAACAAGATTACGGTCATCGACGCGGCCACCAACAAGGTTTCGGCGGAAATCCCGGTGTCGCCGAACCCGCACGGGATTGTGCCGTCACCCGACGGCAAACGGTTTTACGTTTCGAGCGAAAGCAAAGACCTGCTGGATGTAGTGGATCGCAGGACGTCAAAGGTGATCCGGAGCGTTCCGATCGGAATGCGTCCCAATAATGTTGCGATCACCGCCGATGGAAAGCGCGTGTATGTGTGCATCCGCGGCAAGTCGTGGGTGGACATTGTGGATACGGCGTCGCTCGAAAAGGTGAAGAGCGTGGAGGTGGGCAAAGGGCCGCACAACGTCTATCGGACGCCGGACGACAAGTATATGATCGCGACGTCAATGGACGGCGAGAAGCTGACGGCGATCGACGTGAAGACCGAAGAGCCGGTTTTCGAGATTCCGGTGGGCGGCGTGCCGCGGCCGGTTCTCATCGACGCGAATCCGGACAAGACCATCAACCGGCTGTTCGTGCAGTTATCGAACCTGCACGGCGTCGAGACGATCGACTGGGCGACGCGGAAGATCACCGGCAAGATCCTGCTGCCTGCATATCCGCCGGATGCCCGTCCGCTGATTCCGGCGACGTTTTCACACGGGATGGCGATTTCGCCGGATCACAAGACCTTGTGGGTGGACAGTCTTCTGAATAACGACGTGAACGTGTTCTCGC
>DASZUZ010000336.1:0-1580 GCA_035547415.1 Bryobacteraceae bacterium
AGAAGGCGGCGCCCGGGAGAACGCATTCAGCAGGGCGTACGCACGGCGAGACCGGCGGCGAGAGTAACCAGGCGGGACACACATTCTGACAGCGGGAGGCAGTCAACCTGACTGGCCCGTTCTAACGGAGGAACTCACACAATGCTCCCATCGGCTGCTATAGAAATATTGATCGTGGGAAACAGGCTGCTTTTTCGCGAGGCGCTCGCCGCGCTGCTCGCTCTGCAGCCGGATTTCAGGATTGCCGCTCACGTTCCCACGATTGACGACGCCCTTCGGATTGTCCTGGCGACGCCCGTGCAGTGCGCCATTATCGAGTTCGGCTCAGGTCAGGCGGATTTCCGTTCACTTTGTTGCAGTCTCGACAAATTGAATAAACAAACCCGGATCGTCCTGATGGGGAACGTGCTGCAGATGCAGGAACTGAATGCGCTGCGCGCCGTGGCGGCGGGTATTCTGCCCGATACCGCGACATCGGCTCTCCTCGTGGAAGCAATCCGCCAGGTCGCGGCTGGCCAGACCTGGACCGAGTTGCCTTACCTGGACGGGTCGTCGTCTCTGCCCCACAAGCGGCACAGTCCGGTGCTCACGCCCCGGCAGCAAATGGTCCTTCATCTCGTTTGCGAGGGCCTTTCGAACAAGGAAGCTGCGGAGATGCTGCGCGTTTCGGGCAGTTCGATCAAATGCACGATACAGCAGTTGTTCCAGAAGACGAACACGAGAAGCAGGTCGCAACTCGTGCGCCGCGCGATGGAAGATATTCGCGATGTGGTAATGCGCCCGCCGGAGTTTCCTGGCGGCGAGCCGGCGTCCAGGGTGCACCGGGCTGCTTTGTGACTTCGCGCGTGACCGAACCGGGCGCGCGGAATGCCGCCCGGAATGCGCCGGTCCCGCTGTCCGGAACTGCCTGTATTTTTTGTGGCGGCTCCGTAGCGCCCTTCTTTGAGCTTCCGGCTATCCCCGTTGACGTATCCGCGTTATTCCGCGACCGGGATGAAGCGCTCGGCGCCACGACAGGCAGGCTGGCGCTCGTATTCTGTCCACAGTGCGGGGGAATCTTCAACTCGGCCTGGGATCCCGCGGCGCTGAGTTATGACACGCGATACGAGAACTCTCTCGATGCGTCGGCTGTTTTCTGGCAATACGCGGAACAACTCGCGCACAGGCTGACTTCCACCTACGCCATGGGGAACGGCTCCGTCGTCGAAATCGGCTGTGGTCAGGGCCGATTTCTCGATGAAATCTGCCGTCTTTCCGGGAGCAGGGGAGCGGGCTTCGATCCCAGCTATCACGGACCGCCGCGGGACGGCTCCGTGTCGGTGGAAAGGCGCTTGTTCAAAGCCGCGGATGCGGAAGGAGCCCGCCTGATCATCTGCCGCCACGTTCTCGAACACCTGGAGGATCCGTTATTGCTGATAACGGAGTTGGCCGGCATCAGGCAGGACGGGCTCGACACTTTGGTCTATTTCGAGGTGCCGAATGCGGCGATTATTCTGGATGGCGCTCTTCCATGGGATCTCATCTACCCGCACGTTTCGTACTTCACGCTCGAGTCCCTGACCGGTCTGTTCCGGCGCTCC
>DASZUZ010000337.1:0-12415 GCA_035547415.1 Bryobacteraceae bacterium
AAATAGCGGCAACCCAGTGGTTCCTGCCCTGCTATTGTTTCTCGCGGCCTCACCCACGTTCGAAGAGTCGTTTCGGGCCGGTCTGACCGCGCTTCAGCGCAACGATCTGACTGCCGCGGCGGAGAATCTGGAGACAGCATCGAAGCTGGCGCCGGAGAACGGGCGCGTGTGGGTGGCGCTTTCGCAAGCCTACTGGAAGCGGCAGGAGAGCGGGAAAGCAGAAGCGGCGGCCGGAAAGGCGGCGAGTCTGGCGCCGGAAGACGCCGCGGTGCAGCAGAGTCTCGCCATCTACTACTCGGAGACCGGACAGAAGCTGAAGGCCGCCCGGGCACAGGCGAAGTACGCCTCGAAAGCCGCCCAAGCGGCGGAGGCGCGGGACCGGGCCGGAGCGCTCTACTTCGAGGCGGCGCAGCCATTGCTCGAAAAACAGAACTTCGCGGACGCCATCGCCGTGTTGCGGGAGGCGCACACGCAGGTCCCGAACCAGGCGCAGATCGAACTGGCCCTGGGCGTGGCGTGCTACGGGTTGCGACGGTTCGACGAGGCCGCGGATGCGTTTCTTCGCACCATCGCCATCGATCCGGAGATCGAGCAGCCGTACGTGTTCCTGGGGAAGTTTCTGGATCAGATCCCGAGCCGGTTACCCGACGTGACGGCGAAGTTCGTCGATTATGAGGCGAAACATCCGGAGAGCTATACGGGTCCGCTGCTTCACGCGAAGGCGCTCGACGCGCAGTCAATTGAGCCCGAGACGTCGCGGAAGCTGCTGGAAAAGGCTCTCGCGATGAACGACCGGGATGCTTCGGCGCATTTTGAACTGGGGACGGTGCTCGACCGTCTGCAGAAATTTGACGAGGCCGCGCACGAATTCGAGCGGGCGATTGCGCTCGATGCTTCGGATCCCGCGGCGCATTACCGGCTCGCCCGCGACTATGACCGGCTGGGAAAGCATGACGCCGCGCAGGCCGAACGCGAGCGGCACGCGAAGCTCGTGAAGGCGCAGGACGCCGTCCGATGACGCTGCGCGAATTTGCGGCCGTGATGGCGGCGGCCGGGCTGGTTCCTTCGAGATCGATCCAGGCAGCCGTGTTCCCGGTACGCTACGCGCGCGCGAACCCGTTCGATGCCGTGCTGCGATATGCGGATCCGGGGAGCGACGAATTCAAAGCCGAGAAAGAGGCGGTCGAACTGGAGGCGCGGCTCGGCCGGATCTTCGCCGGGAAGGAAGCAGCGCCTCCCGAGCTTGGGGCACGGATCAAGCAACGGGGCGAGATCCGCGCGGCACGGTTCTATGCCTTGCCGGGCGGACGGGTGCGATACGAAATCAAAACCGCCGGCGCGTACCATACCGGCCTGTGGGAAACACCGGGATTCCGGAGCATCGCGCAGACTTCGGTCACTTCGGCGAAGCCTTATTTCCGCGATGTGACAGGGCATGTGTTCGGGGCGGCGGCTTCGTTTCGCGAGCAACTGCTGCCGGGGAATCCTTACTGGCGCGCGCGGCTCGATTCGGCGACGGGGATCGACGTCTATGGCAATCAGGGGGTTGCCGCGGGAGACATCGACAATGACGGCGCGGATGAAATCTATGTCTGCCAGCCGGGCGGTCTGCCCAACCGGTTGTACAAAATCCGTCATGACGGCACGGCGGAGGACATCACCGAACGCGCCGGGCTGTCAATTCTGGACGACACGACATGCGCCCTGTTCGCCGATTTCCGGAACAGCGGACATCAGGACCTGGTGGTGCTGCGGGCGTCGGGTCCGCTGCTGTTTCTGAACCGGGGCGACGGCACGTTCGTTGAAGCGCCGGACGCATTCCGCTTCGAGACGACGCCGCAGGGTTCGTTCACCGGCATGGCGGCGGCCGACTACGACCGCGATGGCCGGCTCGATCTCTATCTCTGCTGCTACGTGTACTTCCAGAGCGAGGATCAGTATCAGTATCCGGCCCCCTACACGGATGCCCGTAACGGGCCTCCCAATTTCCTGTTTCGAAACGTGGCGAAGGCGGGTGGCCTGTCGTTTGAGGACGTGACCGCGAAGTGCGGGATCAACGAGAACAACGACCGTTTCAGCTTTGCGCCGGCGTGGTGCGATTTCGATGGGGACGGATGGCCGGATCTGTTTGTGGCGAACGACTTCGGTCGCGGAAATCTGTATCGCAACCGGAACGGGCAGTTTCGGGACGAGGGTCCGAAGGCGGGCCTGGATGGAATGGGCCCGGGGATGAGCGCGTCCTGGTTCGATTACGACGGCGACGGGCGTCCGGATTTATATGTGTCGGATATGTGGTCGGCGCCCGGTCAGCGCGTGGTGGAGGACCCGGCATTTCAGCCGAAGGCGGCGAACAAAGACGGATTCCGGCGGCATTCGAAGGGCAATTCGCTCTACAGGAACAAGGGCGACGGAACTTTCGAAGAGACGAGTTCGCGCGAAGGCGTCGAGATGGGGCGGTGGGCCTGGAGTTCGGGCGGGTTCGATTTCGACCTGGATGGCGCGCCGGAGATTCTGGTCGCGACGGGCATGGTGACGAACGGCGCGACGCGGGATCTGAACAGCTTCTTCTGGCGGCAGGTAGTTGCGAAATCGCCACTCGACAAGACGCCGGCGCCGGACTACGAGAATGGCTGGAACGCGATCAATCAGCTGATCCGCGAGGACGACAGTTGGAGCGGGCACGAGCCGAATGTTTTCTATGTGCGGCGGCAGGGCCGATATGTGGATGCGTCGGGCATCAGCGGGCTCGATTTCGCGGATGACACTCGGACGTTCGCGGTCACGGACTTCGACGGCGATGGCGCGCCGGATCTGATTCTGAAAAGCCGTCTGGGGCCGCAGGTGCGAGCCATGCAGAACGACTGCACGGGCGGGCGGGCGTCGATCGCGCTGGTGTTGCGCGGCACAAAGTCGAACCGCGATGCGATCGGGGCGCGCGTCGAGGTCAACGGGCAGGCGCAGTATCTGAGCGCCGGCAGCGGATTTCTCTCGCAGCATTCGAAGAAACTGCACTTCGGGATGGCCGGGAAGGATCGCGCGAACGTGAAGATCGTGTGGCCGTCGGGCGTGCCGCAGGAAGTGGATGGGCTGGCGCCGGGTTTTGTTTACACGATCGAAGAAGGCGCTTCGGCGCCGGTAGCGCAGACGGCATTCCGGCCGCGGCGGTTGTATTCCGATGCGGCAGTAACCGGCCTCAATGCGCCGGAACGGGCGGATACGTGGCTAATGGAACCGGTACCGACTCCGGACCGCCGGCGCGGACCGGGTTTTGTGGTGCTGTACGCGGGGACGGCTCCGAAGTTCAGTTCCGGCATACCGGTGGAAGCGATCGACCTCAAGCGCGAGAAAGACGATATCGCGGCGACTTACTCGCTGTTCCGGCGGTATCTGTTCGAATACCGGTCGGATCTGTCGATTCCGCTGACGATTCTCATTGACGGCGAGAGCCGCGCGCGGCGGATCTATGCGGACATTCCGTCCGAGGCGACGATGCGGGCCGATCTGGCAAATATCGCGAAGGCCGGCGAACTGGCGCTTCCCTTCCCCGGCCGATATTACGGGAGTTCGCGGCGCAATTACTTCAAGCTGGGCGCGGCGTTCTACTGGGCGGGTTATCCCGACCGCGCGCTGCCCTATCTGCAGGAGACGCTGCGAAGCCGTCCGGACAACTGGAAGGCGCTGCTTGCCATCGGGCGGATTCACCAGGAGTTGGGCAGGCCGAAGGACGCGATCGGGACGTTCCGCCGGGTGCTAGAGGTCCGTCCGGGATATCCGCCCGCGATGGTGAGCGCGGGCGAGGCGTATCTGAAGCTCAACGATCGGGCGTCCGCGAAGGCGATGTTCGATCAGGCGATTCAGGCGGATCCGAAGTGCGCGGATGCGGCGAATCAACTGGGTGTGATGGCCGCGGAAGCGAACGATTTCAGCGGGGCGCGCACGTGGTTTCAGCGCGCGATCGAGGCGCAGCGGGATCATTCCGGCGCGATTAATAATCTCGGCGTGCTCTACGCAAAAATGGGCCAGAAGGATGACGCGATTGCGGCGTTCCGGTATGGAATTCAGATGGCCGGAGACGACGAGCAACTCTATCTGAATCTGGCGAGGATCTACGTTACGATGGGCGAACGGGACGAGGCTCGCGCAGTGCTGAATCAGTTGCTGGAACGAAAGCCGGGGAATGAGATTGCGACGCGGGCGCTCGCGCAACTGGAGGGTCGATGATCCGTGTCGCGGCGGCGTTACTGCTGTTGTTCGCGCCGGAGACGGCGGTGGATACGATTGATGCCATTGCCGCGTCGGGACGCGTGGTGGATATGGTGGAGGCTCCTTCGGAGCGGCTTGCGCCTCCGATGCTGTTGTCGCCGGGGGCTCCGCCGGTGCTGAGTTTCCGGTATTTCGACGCCAGCGATCGCGGGCGGTTCGGGGGATTGGGATTGATGACGGACGATGCAGGGCATTAGGATCGGCCACAGATCGACACAGATGAGCACAGACGCCAGAGTGTTGGGTCAACTGGCCTGCATGAGTGTGTTGCTGTGTTCGATTTGTCTGGCGCAGACGGCAACGGGAATCGAAGACTTCAACCGGGGAGATTACAAGGCCGCCCGGCAGCATCTGACTGCCGCGTCTTCCGATCCACGCGCCCGGGCGTTTTTGATTTTGACGCGCGCGGCCACGGGCGAGTGCGATTCGGTTGTTCCCGAGCTGGAGCGGCAGTTCTCGTCGAAAGGCGACGAGCGCGTGCGGCGGTTGAGCGGGATTGCGCTCGCGCAGTGCCGGATGGCGGCGAAACAGTTCGATGCCGCTGGTCCGGTGGTTTTTCAGCTCGAAAGAGAGTTCCCGTCCGACCCGGATGTTCTCTACGTCGCCGCGAACTATCACATGAAGGCGTGGAACGACGCGATCTACCGGATGTATCAGAAGGCGCCTTCGTCGTACCGCGTGGACGAACTGTCCGCTGAGGTCTTCGAGACGCAGGGCAAGTACACGGAAGCGATCGCGGAGTACCGAAAAGCCATCGCGAAGAATCCGAAGGGCATCAATCTGCATTACCGCCTGGGCCGGGCTCTGTTGCAGCAATCGCACGATCCGGCGGTGCTCGAGGAGGCGCGCCGGGAGTTCGAGGCGGAACTGGCGCTGAATCCGTCCGATGCGGTGGCGGAATATCAGGTGGCGCAGATCCTGAACACGGAACAGAAGAAGACGGAAGCCGCGGCCCACTTCGAGCGCGCCGCGGAGTTGCGTCCGGACTTCGCAGAGGCGCTGGTGGCGGTCGCGAAGATCCGGTCGGATGCAAAGCAATACGACGAAGCCGCGCGCCTGCTGGAACGCGCGGTCAAACTCCAGCCGCGCAGCGAGATCGCGCATTACAATCTGATGCTCGCCTACCGGCGCGCCGGGCGAACGGCGGACGCGCAACGCGAGAAGGCCGAACTCGACAAACTGCAGAAGCCGCCCGAGGGCGAATTCACGGACTTCCTGAAACGGCTCGGAGAGAAAGCGCCTCCGCAGTGAAGAGATGGATCGCCGCGCTGGCCTGCGCGGCGCTGAGCGCAGCCCCGCAGTTCCATCCCGACTTCCGCGACGTAGCGCGCGAAGCAGGACTGACGCAGGCGATCCCGAACGGCGGCAGCGCTTCGAAACAGTTCATCATCGAGACTACCGGCAGCGGCGTCGGCTTTATCGACTATGACAACGACGGGTTGCCCGATATTTTTGTCGTGTCCGGCCCGGAATCGCCGAGCCGGATGTACCACAACGAAGGCGGCGGCAAATTTCGCGATGTGAGCGAGACGCTGGGATTCACGCGCAAAGGCTGGGGGCAAGGCGTCTGCGCGGGCGATTTCGATAACGACGGCTACACCGACCTGTTCGTCACGTACTGGGGCCAGAATTCGCTGTATCGAAATGTGGGCGGGCGCCGGTTCGAGGACGTGACCGCGAAACGGGGCCTGACGCAGAATCGGGTGAGATACAACAGCGGCTGCGCGTTCCTCGATTACGACAACGACGGCAAGCTCGATCTGTTTGTCGCGAATTATCTGAAGTTCGATTTCGATACGACGCCGAAGCCCGGCGCGAATCCATACTGCTTCTATCGTGGAATCGCCGTGAACTGCGGACCGCGAGGGTTACCTTTCGACCGGAACCTTCTGTATCACAACGAGGGCGGAGCGTTCCGCGATGTATCGGATGAAAGCGGCGTTTCGAAGCCCGATGGCAACTACTCGCTCGGCGTGCTGACCGGCGATTTCAACGGCGACGGACTTACGGATATCTTCGTGGCGGCCGACCAGACGCCTTCCCTGCTGTATATCAATCAGGGCAAGGGTAAGTTCGCGGACGAGGCGTTGATGCGTGGCGCGGCACTGGACGAGAACGGGAAAGCGCTCTCCGGGATGGGCGTGGCGGCGGCGGATTACCGGCATGAAGGGCCGCTTTCGATTTTTCGAACGAACTTTTCCGATGAACTCGAGACGCTGTATCGGAATCAGGGCAAAGGCGACTTCGAGGACGTGAGCGTGGAATCGGGGATGGGACAGAACACGCGGTTTGTCGGGTGGGGCTGCGGGTTCTTCGATTTCGACGATGACGGATGGCCGGATCTGCTGCTGGTGAACGGACATGCCTTTCCGGA
Source organism: Bryobacteraceae bacterium (assembly GCA_035547415.1). Taxonomy (GTDB): domain Bacteria; phylum Acidobacteriota; class Terriglobia; order Bryobacterales; family Bryobacteraceae; genus BOG-234. The sequence goes on from DASZUZ010000337.1 coordinate 6,638, forward strand.
AGTGGACCGGCTGAACATCGATATTCACTACAAGGAACGCGCGATCCTGTACCACAACGATCACGGCAGGTTTGTGGATATATCGGAGTCGGCCGGTCCCGCGATTCTCGCGCGGCATTCTTCGCGGGGGGCTGCTTTCGCTGACTATGACAACGATGGCGATGTCGAGGCGCTGGTGAATAACCAGAACGAGGTCCCGTCGCTGCTGCGGCTGGCTGAGAAGCCGCCCAATCACTGGGTGATATTGAAGCTCGAAGGCGTGAAGGCGAACCGCAGCGCCATTGGAGCGCGCGTGCGCGTGACGGCGGGCTCACTGACGCAGAATGCCGAGGTGCGGAGCGGCGGCAGTTATTTGTCGCAGAGCGACCTTCGATTGCATTTCGGACTGGGAAGCGAGACAAAGCTCAATCAAGTCGAGATCACGTGGCCGGGCGGAAGCCGCCAGGTGGAAACCGGACTGGCGGCAGATCGGGTTCATACCATTCGTCAACACTGACCCATTTCGTTAACGGCATCACACAGTAATCCTTTCCGACGTGCTCCGGCGCGTTCCCGCGGCACAAAAAATGCCCTTGCTTGCCTGCGAGGAGATTTGAATGAAAGCTGCCGGAATGATGCTGCTGGTTGCCGGGACGATATTCGCCCAGGCGCCTAATCCTGTACAAACCGGGGTCGCGCCGTCGCCAAACGGCGCAGAGCCAATTTTCCGGGTTGATGTAACGTCGAAGACAATCAGAGCCGTTAATTATCATCACCGACAGGGAACAACAAAGATTGATTTCCGCGGTACGGCGCTGATGCCCGCCGCGCGTGGAACCGCCGAAGTGACCGCCAATACCGGCGCCACCAGAATTTCATTACATTTCGATAAGTTATCCAATCCTGCCCAGTTCGGTCCTGAATATCTTACTTTTGTGCTCTGGGCGATTACTCCCGAAGGCCGGGCGGAACGGCTGGGCGAAGTTACCTTGAAGGACGCAAACGACAAGACTGCGGAACTGTACGCGACGACGGACCTTCAATCGTTCGGCATGATCGTTACCGCGGAGCCTTATTTCTCCGTGAGCCAGCCGTCGGATGTGGTGGTGATGGAGAACTTTACGCGGAACGACACGACAGGAACGATGGAGCAGGTGGACGCGAAATATGAACTGCTGAAACGCGGCCAGTATACGATGAACATCGCCGCGCCGCGGCTGACGTCCATGACTTCCGACCTGAAGGTGCCGCTGCAACTGCGGGAAGCGCGGGAGGCCATCGCCATCGCGAAAGCGCAGGGCGCGGACCATTATGCGCCGGACACGATGCAGAAGGTGTCCGTGGACATGCAGAATGCCGAAGGCTATTACCATTCGAAGAACTGGAAGCAGCTCGATACGGTAGCCCGTGAAGCCACGCAGATGGCTGAAGACGCGCGCCGGATCAGCATCCAGAAGGAACAGGAAGAGGCAGATGCGGCGGCAAAGCAGGCCGCGGCCGATCGTGAAGCAGAGGCGAAGCGGCGGGCCGCCGAAGAAGCGCAACGCCGCGCGCAGGCCGAATCTGCGGCCGCTGCCGCTGAGCGGCAGAAGCACGACGCCGAAGTAGCGATGCTGGAAGCGAAGAAGGCGCAGCAGGAAGCGGACGCGGCGCGTCAGGCTGCACTGGCGGAAGAACAGCGGCTCGCGAAGGAGAAGGCATCGGCCATTTCAGCCCGCGAACAGGCGGAAAAAGATGCGCAAGCGCTGCGCGAGCGCCTGAAAGAACAGCTGAATATGATCCTCGCGACGCGCGATACGGCGCGCGGTCTGATCGTCAATATGTCGGACGTTCTGTTCGACTTCAATCAGGCGACGCTGAAACCGGGCGCCCGTGAAAAGCTGGCCAAAGTGTCCGGCATTCTGCTGGCCTATCCGACGCTGCACCTTTCCGTCGAAGGGCATACGGACAGCATCGGGAGCGATGAATACAATCTGAAGCTTTCGCAGCGCCGCGCGGACGCCGTTCGGGACTATCTGACGTCGAACGGGATCAATGCGGCCAATATCCAGGCAACCGGCCTGGGCAAAGCGAATCCCGTGGCCACAAACGACACGGCCGCCGGCCGGCAGCAGAACCGCCGCGTCGAAATGGTAGTCAGCGGTGACGTCATCGGTCAGCCGATTACCGCGCCGCCGACAACAACCAACGTGCAGCCTCCGCCCGCCGGATATCGCGTTCCCGACACGGGCGCGGCGGGCAATCAGGCGAAGCCGTAACTACCTCCCTGAACTGACTGAATTACCAGCAGTATTTACTTGCGGGCAGGCGAACCCAGCGTCGCCTGCCCTTCTTTTATGGTTTTTTCGAGAGCGTCGCGCAGGCTCTTTTCCTGAATGTCCTTACTCATGGCCGGGGCGTCGCCCGAGAACTGCGTGCGAATAACCCCGTTGCGATCGATGAAGGCGAGTTGCGGCATCATCATCGGATCATTGGGCGGCAGGCCCAGGAACTTCGCCGCGTAAGATTGCTCGTTGTATCCGACGGGAAACGCGGGTGAAAACTTCTTCTGAAAGTCAGGGATGTTCAGCGAAGACATCGGTTCGATGGCGGATGCGATCACCTGGACATTGCGACTGGCATACTCCTTCTGAATCCGGTTGAGAACTCCCGTGGTGAACTGGCAGTGAACGCAGCCGGTGAGAATGAACGCGACAATGCGAGTCTTGCCGGAGTACTCGCTCAGCCAGACGTATTTTTCGGGCGCTGTCTGAAAGGCGTAGTCCGGCGCTTTGCGCGGGACGGTGGGCTGTTGCGCGAGCAGCGTCAGGGCCGATGCCAGAAACAAAGCGAGGTATCGATTGCCCCTCAAAAGATTCATGCCGCAATTATACTCAGGGCCTGTGACAGGCACTGCCGCGCGATATTGTATACAACATGAAAGCTTCGCATTTTGTATCGTTCGCGCTGGGGGCCGTGTGTATGCTGGCTGTATCCATGGTCAACCCGTCGCAGGCGCAGTCGCCCAATCACGTTTTCGAATACCGGGTGTATCACGCGAACCCCGGGAAGCTCGACGATCTGCATAAACGGTTCCGGGAACACACGATCGAGATCTTCAACCGTCACCACATGAAGAGCGTGGGGTACTGGGTTCCCCAGGACAATAAGGACAACATCCTGATGTACATCCTGGAGCATCCGAGCCGGGAAGAAGCCGCGAAAAACTGGGCCGCGTTCCGCAACGATCCGGAGTGGCAGAAGGTGGCAAAGGCCTCTGAGGTGAATGGCAAACTTGTTGATCATGTCGACAGCACATTTATCAATCCGACCGACTACTCTCCGATGAAGTAGTATGCGTTCCGCGCTGCTGTTCCTGGCGTTCACGATGGCGAGCGCCCAGGACGCTTCCTGGCTGCGCGATCTTCAGAAATGGCGCGCGGATTATGAAACGGAAGTGAAGTCGCCCACCGGGTGGCTGTCTGTGGCGGGACTGTTCTGGCTGCATGAAGGCGTGAACGTGGTGGGTTCGGACCCACAGGCGGACGTGGTTCTGCCGGCTGGCGCGCCGAAGCGCGCGGGGGTTTTGCGCCTGCAGCATGGAGCAGTGAGTTATGAACCGGTATCCGGCGGCAGGCGAGTCCTGAAGCCGGATGATCCGGGACCGCCGGACACCATCGCAATCGGCGACGTATCGATGACCATCGTCAATCGGGGAAACAAAGTGGGCGCGCGGCTGCGCGATCCTCATGCAGGGGCGCGACGGAACTTCACCGGCTGCAAATGGTTCCCGCCCGATGAGAAATGGCGCGTCAAAGCCCGCTGGACAGCCTGGAGCGCGCCGAAGAAGATTGCGATTACCAACATTATTGGAATGACTGAACCGGAAGATTCTCCAGGATTCGCCGAATTTACGCTCGGCGGCAGGAAGATGCGGCTCGACCCGATCACTGAAGACGGGCGCCTGTTCTTCCTGTTCAAAGACCAGACATCGGGGAAAGAGACGTACGGCGCAGGGCGCTTCCTGTATGCCGCGATGCCGAAAGGCGGCGTGGTCGAGCTCGATTTCAATAGAGCGGAAAATCCGCCCTGCGCGTTCACGCCCTATGCCACCTGTCCCCTGCCGCCGAGGCAGAACTGGCTCCCGGTTGCGATTGAAGCCGGAGAAAAGAAGTACGGACATCACTGATGCTCGTTCTTGCCTCCCGTTCGCCACGGCGCGCCGAACTGCTGCGCGCGGCCGGTCTGGAATTCACCGTAAGGGTCGCCGATGTCGACGAAACTCCGCGCCCTCACGAGTCTCCGGACAAATACGTTTTGCGGCTCGCGGAAGAAAAGGCCGCGGCGGTCCCTTCGAGCGAGCACGAGATTGTCCTGGGCGCGGATACGGCTGTTGTACTCGACGGCGAGATCCTGGGCAAGCCGAACGATCCGGCGGACGCCGTTCGGATGTTATCGGCTCTTGCCGGACGGCGGCATGACGTGATTACGGGCGTGTGCCTGCGTCAGGGAAATCGGATCGTCCGGGATATGGCCAGCACGGCAGTCTGGTTCGGTCCGATCAGCGACGCGGAGATCGCGTGGTACGTGGATTCCCGCGAGCCGATGGATAAGGCGGGCGCTTATGGAATTCAGGGACTGGCGTCACGCTTCGTCGATCGCATCGACGGATCGTATTCGAACGTGGTGGGATTGCCGATCGCGCTCGTTTACCGAATGCTCCAGACGCTACACTGAGCCTGAGTGCCGGAAGAATCCCTTCGTATCGCCGCAGCCGACGCCGGCTACGAACAGCGCGTGCAGCAACTCGCGAAGAGCGTCCACGAGCGTTTCCGCTATCATTCCATCGAGCTTCCGGATGGCAGCGTACTTCCTGGCCTGCAGTCGGTGGAACACCTGCGGTGGCGATTGAGCCTGTTCGGCTTGCCGGAGGACCTGCGGGGCAAGCGTGTTCTCGACATCGGCGCGTGGGATGGCTGGTTCAGTTTCGAATGCGAACGGCGCGGGGCCGAGGTTGTCGCCGTCGATTGCGTCGAACTCGACACGTTCCTGGAGGCGAAGCAACTCATCGGGTCGAAGGTGGAATATCTGGCGCTCGACGTGAATGAGCTTTCCGCCGCGAAACTGGGGCGTTTCGATATTGTCCTGTTTCTAGGCGTGCTCTATCACCTGCGACATCCGCTGATGGGACTCGAGAAGGTCGTGGAACTTTCGAGCGACATGGCGCTGATCGAGTCGTTCGTGATTCCGTCGGAATCGCGCGCTGTTCCCGCCGTGATGGAGTTTTACGAGCGCACGGAACTGGGCGGACAGATCGACAACTGGTGCGGTCCTTCGCCCGAGTGCCTGGTCGCGATGTGCCGGTCAGCGGGTTTCGCGCAGATCGAACTGAAGGACATCACCAACCAAAGGGCCTGCGTGATTTGCCGGCGGCATTGGCCAGAGTTGCCGGAGCAGCCGACAGCGGCCGCGCCGCATCTCAATTCGGCGGTCAACAATCGCACCTGGACGGCGCAGTTCCATCCGAACAAAGACGAATACCTCTGCTGCTATTTCCGGTCGGAAGAAACCAGCCTGACACCTGAAGACATATTCCTCGAAGTGGATGGTTTCGGCGTTCCGGCATTGACGGTGAACAGCAATGGTCCGGGAGCTTATCAGGTGAACTGCGTGCGCCCCCCGGGCCTTGCGCCGGGCCGGCACGAGGTTCGGCTGCGAATCCGCGGGAGCGGCCGCAGCAACCAGGTCGAGTTCCTGATGCTCGGCGAACGGGGTGGAGACTTCACGCGCGCAGCGCATGGGTTGCCCAAAGAAGCGCCG
>DASZUZ010000338.1:0-4375 GCA_035547415.1 Bryobacteraceae bacterium
AACGTGTCCGATGTCCAGGACGCGATCGAAACGGCTGTCGGCGGCAAGGCGGTGAGCCAGGTTCTCGAAGGCGAACAGCGTTACGACATTGTGGTCCGCTATGACGAGCCTTACCGCGGCACAAAGGACGCCATCGAGAACATTCGGATGGTCGCGCCCTCCGGTGAGCGGGTTTCGCTCGCGCAGCTTTGCGATGTGAAGATCCTCGACGGCGCGTCGGAGATCTATCGGGAAAATAACTCCCGCTATGTGGCGTTGAAATACAGCGTCGTCGGGCGGGATCTCGGCAGCGCGGTGGAAGAAGCCATCGCAAAAGTCACGAAGCAGGTCAAGCTCCCGGCCGGATACAAAATCGATTGGGCGGGCGAGTACGAGAGCGCGAAGCGGTCCCAGCGTCGTCTGATGATCGTCGTGCCTGTAACGCTGCTCGTGATCTGCATGATCCTCTACACAATGTTCAGCTCGATGAAGTGGGTACTGCTGATTCTCGCGAATGTCGCGATGGCGCCCATGGGCGGTCTGCTTGCCCTTTTATGGACCGGCACCCACTTCAGCGTATCGTCCGGAGTGGGTTTCCTCGCTCTCTTCGGCGTTTCTGTGCAGACAGGCGTGATCATGCTCGAATACATCAACCAGTTGCGCGCCCGCGGCGAGACCATTGAGGAAGCGGCCGTGAACGGTTCGGTGGGACGCCTGCGTCCCATCATGATGACGATGCTCGTGGCGAGCCTCGGGCTGCTGCCGGCGGCGCTCTCCCGCGGGATCGGATCCGACTCCCAGCGGCCCTTCGCGATCGTTATCGTGGGCGGACTGGTGGCGGCGCTTCTTCTCGGAATCTTTCTCCTTCCGACCCTCTACGTGTGGGTTGCCGGCGACAGAGATGTGATGCCACCGGCTGAAAGCGAATTCGAAGCATAGGCGGCCGGGGGTTAATCGCTTCCGTAGCTGATTTCAATCCGGCGCGCTCTCATCGCCGCCCATACGAGAACGAAACCGGCGAGCAGAATCAGGTTCACGATCGCGACGCTCGCCGGGGCAGGATCGATGTCGAAGACCAGCAGGCTGAGAATTGTGTTCGGAGCGCCGCGCGGGGCGGGAATCGACACCGGGCATACGGATTTCAGCCAGTAGATGATGCTTACTTTCTTGAGCAGGGCAGGGAGGATGCCGTTGGCGCCTTCCCACACGAGAATAATCGCGGCCGGGATCAGCGGATTGCGGTAGCGCACGCCGGCCCAGAGAAAGACGCTTCCGTATCCCAGGCAGGCGAATGCGGCTGCCGCGACGTAGGATGCCAGATGCGAGAGACCCGGTCCGCTGAACATGAAAGACGTCAGCAGTTCGGCCGGGTAATGAGCGAACATGCAAACCCACTGGATCACCACGGCGCTGCAGAAGATGGCCATTGCCGCCACCAGTCCCGACAGGAATTTCCCAGCCAGCAGTGCCTCGCGGCGCACCGGCGCGAGAAGGTAGTAATGCAGGCTCTTATCCAGCATCTCTCCGCGAAACAGGTTCATGAAGATCCCCACGCATCCGAAGAAGATAGCGATCCGCAGGTAGAAAAATTGGAAGATTCCGGCGAAGATCTGAACGTCCTCGCCCAGCGGATGTCCTTCGCCGCCCTTCGCGAATAACCAGTGACCGAGCATCGGCACAGCCGGGGCGAGCGCGAGGAGGTAGATCCAGAGACCTCGTTTTGCGAAGAAAGTTTTGGCCAGGTCGATCCGCATGATGGCGAAGATCTGGCGTCGCAGGAGCGTCATTTCGTGCTCTCCTCGGATCCGATCAGATACTCATAGACGGATTGCGCGTCTTCGTCGGCAGGCGCCACCGATTCGATCCGGATCCCGTTGATCGCAATGTGGTTCAGCAGCTTGTAAAAGCTCTCCGCATGCCGCGTGCGAACCAGCAATCCACCCCGGTCCGCGTGGACCTTCGCTTCCACCACTTGTTCCTGCTGAAACAGGCGCGACGCCAGGTGCTCCGGCTTATCGCAGCGGATGAGAATCTGCATCGGTTGTTCGGAGATCTCGCCGCGCACCCCTCGAATCTGGCCTTCGGCCACCACGTATCCCTGGCTCATCATGATGACCTGATCCGAGATCAGGTCGACTTCGTGCAGGATATGGCTCGAGATCAGCACGTGCGAGCCTTCGTTGCCCAGTTCGCGGAACAGCGCGATGGTCTCCGCGCGCGCCAGCGGATCGAGGCCGTTCAGCGGCTCGTCGAGCACCAGCACGCGCGGCCGGTGCGCGATCGCCTGCGCCAGTTTGATGCGCTGGCGCATTCCTTTGCTGTAGCCGGCGATTTTCCGTCCGGCGGCATCGCGCAGGCCGACCCGGTCGATGGCTTCCCAGGCCATGCGCTCGGTATCGGCCGGGCTGAAGCCGAAGAGACGAAGGTAGCAGTAGACGAACTGCCAACCGGTCAGGCCGCGCGGAAAGCCGTCATATTGCGTCGCGTAACCGGCCATTCGAAAGAAGCGTTCGGGATCGCCCGGCGAGAGGCCGCAAACAGAGACGCGGCCCCGCGTCGGCTGCAGCAGGCCCGCGATGAGATTCATGAGTGTGGTCTTCCCGGAGCCGTTCGGGCCAACCAGACTGGTGATGCCCGGCGGAATCGTCAGGTTGACCTTGTTCACCCCCAGGATCTCACCGTAAAATTTGCTGACGTTGTCGAGGACGATGGTCTGTGCGGTGTTCGCTGTGTTCATCCCGCTACCTCGCACACGCGCAGCTTGCGGTTGATGAGCAGCAGCAGGACGCCGCAGAAAGCAATGATGGCGATCCATGCGCCCAACGCGGAGATCGGTTCATCTTCCGCCACATTGTGGAGTAAACTGCCAGCCACGGTCGTCAGCAGATGCTGCAGATCGAGATAGTATCCGCTGCTTGTTCGCATTACATTGTTGATGACGGCGCCGAATCCTTTTCCCCCCACCATCACGCCCAGCACCAGAGCTCCCGCCACGATCCGCCACCTCACCCACGCCGACATCGCCAGCCCGAGCAGGATCAACGCCGCCATCAGCAGCACCGAGGTCCAGAGAACGCCATTTGCGAGGAACAGGTTCCTGCTGAACCAGTCGAAGCCCACGAGTGAACTCTGGATCGCAAACATCAGCATTCCCGGGATGAGCGTGATGGAGGCGATCAGGCTGCCGAGCACCGTCCCTTTGCCCGCGATGTATTCAGGGCGCGAAAACGGCCGGCTCAGGTACAGCGGCAGCGCGCCGTTCGTCAGATCGGGCGCGATCAGGGAAGGCCCCACGAAAGCCGTCAGCAAACCGGCCAGGCCGCCCTGGAGTTGCAGAAAGAACAGGAACAATCGGCCGTCCACCTTGAGGAATCCCGGCTTCTGCCCGATTTGAGCGAGAATCCCCGCGTTCTGATTAAGATAGAGCCCGCAGATCATCAGCAGCGGAAGGATGAAACACGCCACATACCCGATCAGCAGAAATCGCGATCGAAAGACCGATCGGAAGGCGTAGCGTTGCAGAACCAGAAACCGCCATGCCGGATTTGTCAGTGGTCCGGAGTACGCGCGATACGTTCGCTTGTAAACGGCCATGCTACTTCTCCATCGCTTTCAGGAAAATGTCTTCCAGGCTGTCGCGCCGGTAATTCAGCCGCCGCAGCTGAACGTCCCGGTCTGCGGCCAGTCGATACAGATCGCGGATTTCGATGCCTTCGGTCAGCACGGTCTTGATCTTGCCCGGCGAGGTGACGGCGCACGCGCAGCCCAGACGTTCGATAGCGTCGGCGAAGGTTCCGTCGTCGCCCTCGGTTTCAATTTCCACAAATCGCCGGTTCGAGGCGCGCTCTTCTTCCAGATTCGAGTAGTGAACCACCTGCCCCGCCTTCAGAATCACTGCTTCCTCGCACGATTCTTCGATGTCCCGCAACAGATGCGAGCAGATCAGAATGTTCATCGTTCCCAGGTCGCGCATTTCGCAAATCAGTTTGATCATGCGGACGCGAGCCTGCGGGTCGAGCCCGTTGGTGGGTTCGTCGAGGATCACGAGCTTCGGACCGTGAACGATTGCCTGCGCCAGTTTCGCCATTTGCTTCATGCCGAGCGAATAGGCCCCGAGCTTCCGGTATCGCGCTTCGCCGAGCCCCACGTAATAGAGCGATTCGTGCGCGCGCTCCAGCGCCGCGTCGGCGGGAAGCCCGGAGAGTTCGGCCGCCATCCGTACATAGGAAATCGCGGTCATGTTCGCGATGAACGAATCGTTCTCCGGCATGTAGCCGATCGCGGACCGGATCTGCCGGACCTCGGTGCGCACATCGTGTCCCAGCACGCGCGCCGTGCCGCCGGACGGCTTCCAGAACCCCAGCAACGTGTTGATCAGCGTGCTTTTCCCCGCGCC
>DASZUZ010000339.1:0-5043 GCA_035547415.1 Bryobacteraceae bacterium
AAAGCTGAAATTCACTCCCGAGATCGTGGCGGGCATCTACCTCGGCGCGATCCAGAAATGGAACGACGCGAAGATTAGCGCTGTGAATCCGGGCGTGAAGCTTCCCGGTGATGACATTGTTGTGGTTCATCGTTCCGACGGCAGCGGCACTACCTTTGTCTTTTGCGACTATCTGTCAAAGGTAAGCTCCACGTGGAAGAGCAAGGTGGGCGCGAATACCTCGGTGAGTTGGCCGGTCGGCGTCGGTCAGGCGAAAAATGACGGTGTCGCCGGAATGGTCAAGCAGACTCCGGACTCCATCGGCTATGTCGAGCTGATCTACGCACTGCAGAACAAAATGCAGTATGCGGATCTGAAGAACGCCGCCGGAAAGTTTGTTACGCCGAGCCTCGAGAGTGTTACCGCAGCCGCGCAGAGTTCAAAGGATCTTGCGCCGGACTTCCGCGGCTCCATCACGAATGCTTCGGGCGCAGGTGCGTACCCGATCTCCACTTACACCTGGCTCCTGATTCCCAGCAGGATTCAGGACGGCGCAAAAAAGAAAGCGCTGACCGACTTTCTGCAGTGGATGCTCACTACCGGCCAGAAAGATGCCCCTGCGCTCTCGTACGCTCCTTTGCCGAAGAACATCGTGGCGGCGGAAGAAAAGCAGATCGCTCAGATCAAATAACCTTCGCGCAGTCTGACTGAACTATGGCCACCTCCACCGCCGCTGCAGCATCCCGACCGAAGTCTCTGACCGGACGTCTGCGCGGCGGTGACGAGGTGGCGTGGGCGTTCACGCTGTTCTTCGCCGCCCTGATTCTCGGGGTGACTCTGTTGCTCGTCTGGCAGCTCTGGACCAATAGTTCGCCGTCGCGGGAAAAATTCGGGCTGGGCTTCCTCTCATCCACTCTCTGGAATCCGGTCACCGACGAATTCGGGGCGCTGCCCTTCATCTATGGGACTGTCGTCACTTCTTTTCTGGCGCTGCTGATTTCGGTGCCGCTGGGCGTGGGCGCCGCGATCTACCTGTCCGAACTTGCCGTTCCCAAACTGTCAAACGCTCTTACATTTCTTGTGGAACTGCTCGCGGCGGTTCCCAGCGTCATCTTTGGTCTGATCGCAATCTTCACGCTCGTCCCGCTTATGCGTGAGTACATCGGTCCCGGGCTGAAGAAAATCTTTGGATCGACTCCGTTGTTCAGCGGTCCGGTGTATGGCGTCGGATATCTGACGGCGGGAATCATCCTCGCCGTGATGACCTTTCCGTTCATCATTTCCGTTTCGCGCGAGGCGCTGCTGGCCGTTCCCCGCGAACAGCGCGAGGCGGCTCTGGCGCTGGGCGCGACAAAGTGGGAATCCACGTGGCAGATCGTCGTGCCGTTCGCCCGGCTGGGAATTATGGGATCGATCTTTCTTGCGCTGGCGCGAGCCCTCGGAGAAACCATGGCGGTGACGATGGTCATCGGCAACAGTCCGGCGATCCACGCCTCGCTCTTTTCGCCCGGCTATACGATCGCCGCCGTCATCGCCAATGAATTCACCGAGGCGACTGGAAAAACGTATCTTTCCGCGCTCGTGGAACTCGGCCTCGTCCTTTTTGTTCTCACGATGGTGATCAACGCGCTTGCGCAACTCCTGATTGTCGTAACGACCCGGAAAGGATCCGCCCGCGGCTGATATGACTGCCCGGAATCGCCGCAGGAACGCGGTGAACAACATCATGCTGACGGTCACCGCGTTGTGCGCGATCACAACCGTCTCTACGCTGTTCCTTATCCTGGCCTATCTCCTCTATAACGGCGCGCGTTCACTGAACCCCGGCTTTTTTATCCATCTCCCGGTGGGACAGGGCGAGTCGGGCGGCGGCATTGCGAACGCCATTGTCGGCAGTGCGGAAATCGTCACGCTGGCGTCGTTGATCGGCATTCCGGTCGGGTTCATCGCGGGCGTCTACCTGTCGGAATTCAGCGGCAAGACCCTCGGTTTCCTCATTCGCTACACGGCTGACCTTCTCAATGGCGTGCCTTCCATCGTCATCGGGATCTTCGCCTGGACCGTCGTCGTGGTCCCCATGCACCGTTTCTCCGCGCTGGCCGGTGGATTTGCCCTGAGCCTGATGCTGATACCGATCACCGCCCGCTCCACGGAGCAGTTTCTGCAGGGGGTTCCGCGCACGCTGCGCGAAGGCGCTCTCGCTCTCGGCGCGAGCCGGTGGAAAACCATCGTGACCGTGATCGTTCCGGCCGCGCGCAAAGGAATCATGACCGGCATGATCCTCGGGATCGCCCGCATCTCGGGCGAAACCGCGCCTCTGCTGTTCACGGCGCTCGGAAACCAGTTCTGGAGTCCGAGCCTGCTGGAGCCGACCGCCTCTCTTCCGGTTGTGATTTTCAACTATGCTACAGCTCCCTACGAAGACTGGCACCGTCAGGCATGGGCCGCCGGCCTGGTCCTTCTGGGACTCGTTCTGGTGGCCAACCTGTCCGCGCGCCTGATTGTCTCGCGAGGACCATCTCTCTCCCGGTGAAAGCTGTATGAACGCGACACCCCGATCGACATCCGCCCGCCCGCCGGATCAGCCTGTTTCCGAACTCAAAACGATGACTTCGACTGCGACCGATGCCCCGCCCGATGTACAGACAGCCGCTAAGATGCGCGCCTCACGCGTCAGCTTCTATTACGGCTCGTTCCAGGCGCTGCATGACATTTCCCTCGATTTTGGCGCCAATAGAGTCACGGCGCTGATCGGACCTTCCGGCTGCGGGAAATCTACGTTTCTTCGCACTCTGAACCGGATCAACGAGACTTTGCGCGACACCCGTCTGGAGGGAGAAATCACTCTGGACGGCGAGAACATTCTCGACCGGGACGTGACGGAAATCCGCCGGCGGGTGGGAATGGTTTTCCAGAGACCAAATCCGTTTCCCAAGTCGATCTTTGAAAACATCATCTACGGCCCGAAGATCAACGGGATGATGCGTCGCGGGGAAGCCGCGGAGATCGTTGAAAAGAGTCTGCGCCGCGCCGCGCTTTGGGACGAAGTCAAGGACAAGCTGCACGAATCCGCTTACGCCCTTTCCGGCGGCCAGCAGCAGCGGCTTTGCATTGCCCGCGCTCTGGCGGTGAATCCGGAAGTGCTGCTGCTGGACGAACCCTGCTCGGCGCTCGATCCCATTGCTACCGCGAAGATCGAAGACCTCCTGTTCAGCCTCAAGGATCAGTGCACGATTGTCATCGTGACGCACAACATGCAGCAGGCGGCGCGCGTCGCCGACACCACCGGCTTCTTCCTGCTCGGAAAACTCATCGAGCACGATAAGACGGACGTCATCTTCAAGAACCCCTCGAAGAAGGAAACCGAAGATTACATTACCGGCCGTTTCGGGTAGTCCGAAGCGAATTCACTGGCGGAGAAACCATTGGCAAGGCAATTTGAAGAAGAACTGAAGACCCTCAACCGCGCGCTCCAGGAGATGGGGGCATTGGTCGCTCAGTCGATTCACCGCAGCGTCCTGTCGCTGGTCGAAAAGAACGAGGATTACGCGCACCAGGTACTTCGGGACGAGGCGCGCGTCGATCAGCTCGAAATTCAGATCGACGATCTGGTCGCCAGCCTGATTGCGCGCGAAGCCCCCGTTGCTCGCGACATGCGCTTCGTGGTCGTCGCTATCAAAATCAATACGGATCTCGAACGAATGGGCGACATGGCGGTCGGCATCGTGGAGCGGGCTCTCTCGCTATCCCACCAGCCCCCCGTCCCTGGCGAAATCAACTTCACCGAGATCGCGAATCTGGTGGAATCCATGGTGCTCCAGAGCCTCGACGCCTTCGTAAAGCGGGACGAGCAGCTGGCGCGCGGAGTTCTTTCGTCGGACGACGCGGTGGACAAGTTGCGGAACGCGATCACCCGCCAGTTGCTCGATGTAATGAAGAAAGATCCTGCGGCGATTGAGCGCGCGCTCGATTACATCCTCATCACGCGCCGTCTGGAGCGCATTGCCGACCATGCGACAAACATCGCGGAGGACGTGATTTTCATGGTGAAGGGCATCGATGTGCGCCACCAGGGTCCGCGTCCTCAGGGCGAAGTCGCCGAAAATTAGCCGGCCGCGATACCCAGCTTCTGCTCCATTTCTTCAAGGGAAATATTCTTCGTCTCCGGGTAGAACGTCAGCACGACGAAGAACTGCGCCACCATCATGGCCGCGAAGAACACAAAGGGCGCGGCCTTCGAGCCGGCAGCGATGACGGGGAACGTCCACGCGATGGCGGCGTTCATCGCCCAGTGCGTAAAACTGCCCAGGCTCTGGCCCTTGGCCCGAACATTCGTCGGGAAAACCTCGCCGATATAAACCCAGATCACGGCGCCCTGGGAGAATCCGAAAAAGGCGATGAAGCCGATCAGCATCCAGACCAGAAGATCCTGATGCGTGCCCGCGTGAAAGATGGCTGCCACGCCCGCAAGACATACGGCGGTTCCGATGGCTCCGATGAGAAGCAGCGTTTTGCGGCCTGCTTTGTCGATAATCGACATCGCGAGGATCGTGAACAGCAGATTGGTGGCGCCCACGGCCACGGACTGCAGATCGCCGGAAACCTGACTGAATCCCGCCGCCGCGAAAATCGAATTCAGGTAGTAGAGGATGGCATTGATGCCTGAAAGCTGGTTGAACATGGCGATCGAGACCGCCAGGAACACAGGAAACCGGAACCTGCGGCTGAACAGCGATTCGCCTCCCGCCTTCCGGTCCTGCTCGGTTGCGGCGGCAATCTCCCGCAGTTCCTCTTCCGCGCGATCTGCTTCCGTCAGCCGCAGAACGTCGCGCGCCTCGTCGGTCCGGCCCTTGCTGACAAGCCACCTCGGACTGCGCGGAATCGCGAACAGCATCAGCAGAAACAATGCCGCGGGGACCGCCGAAATTCCCAGTTTCCAGCGCCATTCCGCCGCGCCGAAACCTATCAGCCCGATCAGATAGTTGGAAAGATAGGCGAGGAGAATGCCGCCAACCACGTTGAGTTGAAACAGCCCGACGAGTCGCCCTCGCCATCTGGCGGGTG
>DASZUZ010000340.1:0-1620 GCA_035547415.1 Bryobacteraceae bacterium
GATCTCCGGCCGCGGGCGGCTTGTGCGTGCGCCATTTGTCCTTTGGTTCTTCGTACACCTTCTGAGCCTTCCCCCGGCGAGCGCCGCGGGCATTACTCTCAGCGGGCGCGTGGTGGACGAAAACAACGCGCCGGTTGCCGACGCGCAAGTGACGGTGCGGCGCGCAGCTCCCGCGAGGGTTCCGGCGGCCACGGTGCAGACCCGTACCGGGCCTTCCGGAGCATTTACGGTCATTGTTCCCGAACCGGGCGAATATCTGATCAGCGCGGCGCATGAAGGTTATTACGAGCTGACCGGCCGCCCCCTGACGCTTGAAGCCAGTGTGGAGATCACGCTGGTACTGAATACCGTCGAGGAGGTCTTCCAGTCCGTCAACGTCAATGAGCAGCCTTCCCCCATCGATATCAGCGAAACGCAGAATCAGAGCCGGCTGACGGGAACGGAGGTGAACGATATTCCTTACGCGAACAGCCACAGCCTGCGGAACGCGCTCAAGCTTATGCCGGATGTCGTGCAGGACGGAAGCGGCGGCCTCCATGTCAACGGTGCCCAGGAGAACCAGGTGCAGTATCTGTTGAACGGCTTCGATATTACAAATCCGATCTCCGGCCAGTTTCAAACCCTGCTTGCGGTCGAAGGCATTCGATCGATCGACCTGTCCACCGGGCGGTATTCGCCCGAACTGGGCAGAGGATCGGCCGGGGCGCTGGCCATCAACACGACGAGCGGGACCGACGCATTCCACTACACCGCGACCGACTTCCTTCCCGGGCTCAGCCTTCAGGAGGGACTGCATCTCGGGAACTGGTACCCGCGCGCCGGATTCTCGGGTCCGATCCGGAAGGGGCGCGCCTGGTTTTCCGATACCGTCGATTTCGAGTACACGGAATCCATCATCCCCGGCCTCCCTGGAGGCCAGAACACGCGTTCCGGCCTGGCGGGGAGCGAACTACTGCACGTTCAGGCGAACGTCACACCTGCCAATATTCTGTTCGCCGATTTTCTGTTGAATAACAGCCACCAGTACTATCTCGGTCTCGGCGTGCTCACTCCCATCTCAACAACCAGCAACCTGAATAACCGGGAATACTTCGGCAGCATCAAAGATCAGATCTTTTCCGTGGCCGGCATGATGATCGAACTCGGCTACGGCCATAACGATTTCCTGGCCGGCCAGACGCCACAGGGTTCCGGGCTGTACGTGCTCTCGCCGGAAGGCGCCAGCGGCAACTATTTCGTGAGGTCCACGCAGACGACTGCGCGCGATCAGATGTTCGTTCACGCCGCGGCGCCACGCCTGCACTGGCTGGGCTCGCACCACATCGAGGCAGGCTCCGGCGTGAATCTTCTGAATTATCACGGCAACTTTGACCGCACCGGGTACGAGGTGAAGGGAATTTCGGGTTCCGTGCTTTCCCAAACGCTGTACGAAGGACCGGGTGTTTTCACGGTGCGCGATACGGAACAGTCCTCCTGGCTGCGAGACGTCTGGAGCCTGTCGAAGCGCCTGCAAGTCGACCTCGGCATCCGGCAGGACTGGGAGCGCCGGGTGAACAACGTGTTGCTCGCGCCGCGGCTGGCATTTTCCTGGGCGCCGTTCGCATCCGGACGGACGAGGAT
>DASZUZ010000341.1:0-2008 GCA_035547415.1 Bryobacteraceae bacterium
CGAACCAGTCGTTGCCAGGCGTGGAGTTCCTCTTCGCGCAGAGGCCTCGTGATGTCCGAGAGAACGAGCAACTGGTGCGGCTGCCCGCTTTCACGGAAGTCGCCGCGACGGATGCTCCATTGTCCGGATCCGCCGCGAAAAGACGCGCGGGCGACGCCGGAAGCCGGACCCTTCAGATAAAACGCGAGACCGAGGTCTTCCGCCGATTCCCCCATCGCCTGTTCCGGCGACATCCCGATCAACTGGCTCCCGGCTTTGTTCATCAGACGGAGCAGGCCGCGGGAATCGAACGCGAAGATCGCGACGTCGATTTCGCTGATGACTTTCTGAAGCAGCGCGGTGGCCTCCATGGCTCCGAGCCGCTGTTCGTGCAGGGTTTCCGCCATGTCATTAATCTGGGCGTAGACTTCACCGAGGCTGCCGCGATCGTCCATGCGAAGCCGGAAAGAGAAATCTCCGTCGCGCAGGGCGCCGAGCAGGTTCGCCAGCGTGCGCATCGAATAGGAGACTCGCTCACGGACCGCGGCCGCGAAGCCGATCCAGGTCAGCACGATGAGAGTAGTGACGGTCCAGGTAGTCCCCGGCGCATAGTCGCCGGCGATCAGCAGAACGATGGCGGCAATGAGGGCCGGCACGCCCGCGCCCAGCGTCAGAAGGAAGAGCCGGCGCTCGAAGGTGAGCCACCGGTTGCGCTGGTGAGACGGGCGCGCCATCAGGCGATGCCGTAGCGATCGAGGCGCCGGTAGAGAGCGCTGCGGCTCAGGCCAAGGGCGTTTGCGGCCTTGCTTACATTCCCTTCGTAGCGGGACATGGCTTTGCGGATCAGCAGCGACTCCACCTGTTCGAGAGAAAGCTCTTCGAGTCGTTGCGGAACGCGGCCGCCGCGGAGCCCGAAATCGGCGGCCTGAATCCTTTCGCCCTGTGAAAGCAGGACTGCACGCTCGATCGCGTGCTGGAGTTCGCGCACGTTTCCCGGCCAGTCGTGTTCAAGCATCGCTCGCATCGCCGCCGGGTCGAACGCCTCAACCTGTTTGCGATATCTGGTCGCGTAGTTTGAGAGAAAGAAGCTGGCAAGCGCGGGAATATCTTCGCGACGTTCGCGCAGAGGCGGCAGATGAATTTCGATCGCGTTCAGCCGATAGAGCAGATCGGCCCGAAAACGGCCCGATGCAACCTCGGCCGGGAGATCGGCGTTGGTGGCTGAGAGCACGCGAACATCCACTCTGATCGTGCGCGATGAACCGACGCGTTCGAGTTCGCCGGTCTGCAGTACGCGGAGAAGCCGGGCCTGCTGCGTGGCGCTGATGTTCGCGATTTCGTCGAGGAACAGTGTCCCGCCATCAGCCAACTCGAAACGGCCCACGCGGTCCGACTTCGCGTCCGTAAAGGCGCCGCGTACGTGACCGAAAAGCTCACTCTCGAAGACGCCCTCGGAAAGACCGCCGGCGTTGACTGCCACGAGCCGCCGTCCGCTGCGCTGCGAAACGGCATGGATCGTTTGGGCGACCACTTCCTTCCCGGTACCGGGCTCGCCGGTAATCAGAATATTGGCGTCCGACGGACCGACATCGCCGATGATCCGCAGTACCTGTTTCATGGCGGGCGATTCGGCGATGAAGACGGGACGATCGACCGCGCGGAGCACGCGGTCTTCCGCCTCCAGCTTACGGGCGGTGCGGAGAGCCCGGCCCAGTTCCACCTGTGTCCGGACGATGGCGAGCACGCGCGCGTTTTCCCACGGCTTCTGAATAAAGTCACGGGCTCCGCGGCGCATGGCCTCCACGGCGATGTCCACGCTGCCCCAGGCAGTCATGACGATGACGGGCAGCAGCGCATCGCGGCTCTGGATTGCGCTCAGCAGGTCGAGTCCTTCGGCGCCGGACGTGGTGTCGCGGGCATAGTTGAGATCGATGATGGCGCCATCGAACTCCTGGTTATCAAGCAGGGAGAGGACAGCCGCCGGCGAATTGGCCTGTTCGGTCTGGAAGCCCTCGGGCTTGAGCAGGAG
>DASZUZ010000342.1:0-2269 GCA_035547415.1 Bryobacteraceae bacterium
TCCCGCCGCGGCGAACCCGGCGAGCGCCCATCCCGTGGAATGGGACAGAACTGCGATCAGCATACCCGCGGCGGCGATCAGGCCGCCGAATCGGATCGTGGCGGCGCGGCCGATCTGCAGAACGATGGCGTCGCCCGCCAGGCGAAAGATCGCCATGGCGGCCGAGAATCCCGCGTACCCCAGCGGCGCGACACCCACACCCGCGCCGATTACCTGACGGAGATACACGCCCGTCCAGTCGGCGATAGCGCCTTCAGAGAGGAAGATGCAGAAGCCAATGACGCTCAGCGCCACCAGCGCGGGAGGAATCCGGCGCAGACGGCCATGAGCCCGAACCTGTCCGGAGTCATGCGTGTCCATCATCAGCGTTGGCGCGAACAGCGCGATGGCCGCGAACAGAGCCGCTCCGGTGACGAGGTGTCCCGAGGGAGAGACTCCCCTCCCCGCGATCACGCCGCCAAGAGCCGCGCCGACGATCCCGCCCACGCTGAACATCGCGTGGAATCTCGACATGGCAGGCGTGCCCAGCAACTTCTCGGTCGCGACCGCCTGCGCGTTCATCGCGACGTCGTTCGCGCCCGCGAACCCGCCGTAGATCAACAGAGATAAAAACAGCGTGACCCAGTTCACCGCGAACGCGGGCAACGCCAGAGCGATCGCAAATCCGAGGCCTGTCCAGCGGACCGCGGTGCGGCTGCCGTAGCGCGCCACGAGCACACCGCATACCGGAATCGCCGCGACCGACCCGATCGCCGTTCCGAGCAGCGCCAACCCGAGCGCGCCGTCACCCAGATGCAACGATGACTTCACGGACGCAATCCGCGAAACCCACGTGGAAACAATCAGGCCATGCGCAAGAAGTGAAATCATGACGCCCCAGAAGGAGCGTCGCGGACTCGGCGCCGTCACTGCACCGCGATCCTCTCCGCGGTCGCGGGTCCGAACGTAATCGTGTCTGTACGGATTTTGTCCCACTCACGCAGGGCAAACCCGTTCGGTTCGAAGAACGAGTGGATCTTTGCGCTGTCCCAGAGCAGGACTTCTTCGAGCACGGGAACGAGCACGCTGAGTGCGTCCTCGCTCAGAATTGTGCGGGTCGCGATCGGCGTGATGTAAGGGTTTTCGGAGACCGCGATGGTGAGTCCGTCGAGCCGGTTGACGTGTAACATGACGTGGACGTCGGAACTGCCGTCTCCCACGTAGATGAGACGGTTTCCGCCAATCGCTGAAGCAGTCCGCAATTCGTCCACCACGGCCACTTTGCCGTAGCCGGCGGGAAGGTTGACGATCGACTGGATCTCTCCGGTCGCGTCGTCGTATCGGAACCGCGTTCCTCGAATGTGGCCTGGATCAACGATGCCTTCGAGCGCCGACTCGATCACTTCCTGGGGCGCGGCGGAAACCACATAAAAAGAGAAATCGTGCCCATCCAGCTGCCGCAGCAACTCGAGCAGCAGCGGAATATGCGCTTTGAGGCGCACGCGTTTGCCGACCTCATAAAGATGCTCACGGCGCACCTTGCGGAAATCGGGATCGTGCAGCAGGAGATAGGCGAGTTCGCCTCCCTGCTGGACCAGATGAATGTTCGACAATCCCGCGACTCGGTCGCGGAAGCCGGAAATGCCCACCATTTCGCTCAGCACAATACCGGAATCATGGAAGCTGAGCGTCTGATCGAAATCGCTGAACATCAGGTAGCTTTTCGAGCTGTGGTTTGAATTTCCCATAGCTCCTTTAGTATAGCAGCTTGATAAAAATATATATAAGCTGATATAACAGCTTTGGGGTATGCCGAAATACCGCGAGATCTACGAAGATCTGAGCCGTGACATTCTTGCCGGCCGATACGAGCCGGGTTATAAGTTCCCGAGCGAGGCGGCGCTCGTCAAGCGCTACGGGGCGTCCCGAATTACAGTGGGACACGCGATCCGGGAGCTACAGGAGCACGGACTGGTGGACCGGATCGCGGGATCCGGGACCTATGTCCGCGCGGTGGGCGGGCGCGCCGGGGAGTCTCTGCTTTTCGGCCTGATCATTCCCAATCTGGGCGAAACCGAAATCTTCGAACCGATCTGCCGCGCGATTGCGGCCTCGCCGGAAGCACGCGGACATGCGCTGTTGTGGCCGCATTCCGACTCGGGGAATCGGGACAAAGCCGGGGAGGCACTGCGGCTCTGCGAGCAATGCATTGCGCGGAAGGTCTCGGGCGTCTTCTTCGCGCCGCTGGAACTCGACGAGCGCAGCGGGGTGGTAAACCGCAAGGTGATCC
>DASZUZ010000343.1:0-3482 GCA_035547415.1 Bryobacteraceae bacterium
CCTTTGAAGTGACCACCAGCGCGAAGCTGGGCCGCGCCAACCGGTTCGACTTCTCTCTGAACGGCGACACGACGAACCTCGAAGTCAGCAAAGAGTTCGTGCCTTTCAACTTTTCGTCGAGCGGCAAAGCGTCCGGACCGGTCGTGTTCGCCGGGTATGGCATCACCGCGCACGAATACAACTATGACGACTATGCCGGCATTGACGTCAAAGGCAAGTTCGTCCTGATTCTCGCCCACGAGCCGCAGGAATACGATCCGAAAAGCGTCTTTGAAGGCAAAGTCTACACCGATCACGCGCAGTACTACAGCAAGGCGTCCAATGCGAAAAGCCATGGCGCGCGCGGCGTAATCCTGGTCAGCGATCGCATCAATCACCGCACCAGTTCCACCGAACTCGAACGCTTCGGACGGATTGAAGGTCCGGCGGATGCAGGCATCCTCTTCGTCCAGGTCAACGAAGAAGTCGTGAAACCCTGGTTTCGCGGCGCCGGCAAGGACATTGAAGAACTCGAAGCCGCCATCGACACCGATCTGAAACCCCGCTCTTTTACTCTTCCCGGCGTCGAGATCCGCGAAAACGTCGACGTGGAGCGCGCCGTGAAGACGGTGCACAATGTGGTCGGCTATCTGCCCGGCCAGACCGATGAGTACGTGATCATCGGCGCTCACTACGATCACCTCGGCCTGGGCGAGCAGTACTCCATGGCGCCTTCGCTCGCCGGAACCGTGCATCCCGGCGCCGACGACAATGCCTCCGGCACCGCCGGCGTGCTGGAACTCGCGCGATACTTCTCCTCGCAGCCCAAACCGAAACGCGGCTTCCTGTTCATGACCTTCGCGGGCGAAGAACTCGGCCTGCTCGGCTCGGGCTTCTATGCGAACCACCCGGAGCTGCCGCTCGGCAAGGCCGTCACGATGATCAATCTCGACATGATCGGCCGCGTGCGCGACGGCAAGCTTTATGTCGGCGGCGTCGGAACGGGCGACAGTCTTCGTTCGGATCTCGAAAAGCTCACGCCGCGATACCCGAAGCTGAAGCTCGATTACTCCGATAACAGCGGTTACGGATCGAGCGATCACACCTCCTTCACCGCCAAACAGGTACCCGTGTTGTTCTTCTTCTCCGGACTGCATGGCGACTATCACAAACCGAGCGACACGTGGGACAAGATCGACTCCGGGAGCGCCGTGGAAGTGCTTCAACTGGTTGCCGATGTCGCGTCGCGCATCGATACCGATCCTGCCCGCCCGGCATTCCTTCGGGTTCCCGAAAACAACAATCCGCATGCGGGATCCGCCGGACCTGTCAGCGGTTCCGGAGGAGGCGGCTACGGCCCGTATTTCGGCAGCATTCCGGATTTCTCCGAACCGCCCAAAGGCGTCCGCTTCGCGGACGTGCGGGAAGGCTCGCCCGCATCGCAGGCAGGGCTCAAAGCGGGCGACATCCTGATCACGTTCGGCGACAAAGATATCGCCAATCTCTACGACTTCACCTACGCCCTCCGCGCCCACAAGGTGGGGGACGAAGTGAACGTCGAGATTCTGCGGAATGGCCAGAAGATCAGCGCGAAGGTCAAGCTCGCCGAACGTAAATAAGCTCTACAGTTTTCAGGCCGGTTCGCCGATCTCTTCCATAGAACATGGCCACGAACTGGCAATTGCCGCCGCTGATTCTCCACCCCTTCAGCGGCGGGGGCAGCACGGACGAACTGCTCGACGGATCCCGCGCATCGCTGGCGTTGCAGGGATTCCTGAAATCCGGCGAGGAAGACGCGGAACTCGAGCGGATGATGCTGGCGGGACGCTACCAGGAAATCCGGATGCTCCTTTTCCTCGGAAAGGATCTTTTCCGCTGGCTCCACCAGTGCGTCGAATTCCTGGATCGATCCGGAGAGAAAGATCCCCGCGTCAACGAACAAAGCTTCGCTGCGCTCATCGTGGAAGAACCGCCGGAAGCGGTGCGAACCAAGCTGGAGAAGTGGGGAGTGACCGACCGGCGCGCGGTTTTCTCGCGCGCGATCGGCATCAACAGCCTCTTCAACAATCCTCCGTCGCTCGATGCGTTATCGCCGCTCCTCCTCCGTCATTACCATCGCTTCGCGGACTATGCTTACATCTGTTACCAGCACCTTCGGCCCTTTCTCCCGCTCGATCCGAAGCAGTACCAGTTCGATCTCTACGCATCCGAGGAATACGCCAGATTCCTTGCGGATCAGTGGGAAAACACGTAGTATCCGGCTGATATAATTCCGGTCATGACCTTCCCTCGGATGCTCCTTGTGAAACAGAATTTCCCGGATCGGCGGCTCGCCGATATCCCGGGAACAGTGCAGAAGCAGCTCGGGGAGGCCGGATTCGGCGAACGGCTGCAGCCCGGCGCAACCGTGGCGATCGGAGTCGGCAGCCGGGGCATCAGCAACATCGCGACCATCGTGAAATCGGTCGTAAACTTCTGGACTTCGCGCGGCATGAAGCCCTTCATTTTCCCGGCGATGGGAAGTCACGGCGCGGCCACAGCAGAGGGACAGGCCGACGTTCTCGCGCACTACGGCATCATCGAAGAAACGATGGGCTGTCCGATACGCAGTTCGCTCGACGTGATTTCGCTCGGCCGCACACCGGAAGGCATCGAGGCATTCCTCGACAAGCACGCCTCCCAGGCGGACGGCGTCATGCTCGTCGGAAGAGTCAAGCAGCATACCGACTTCGCGGGCAAGATCGAGAGCGGACTCTTCAAGATGATGGCCATCGGTCTGGGCAAGTGGGCCGGGGCGAAGAACTACCACACACACGCCTACCGGCTCGGCATGGAAACTGTCATCCGCAGCGTCGGCGCGCAGGTGCTCGGCTCGGGCAAGATTCTGGGCGGTCTGGCAATTCTCGAAGACGCCTACCACAACACCGCCAAGCTCACCGCAGTCCCGGTCAACCGGATGCTGCAGATGGAAGAAGAACTCCAGGCCCTGATCAAAACATGGGCGCCTGCGCTGCCCTTCGATCTCGACGTGCTCATGATCAACGAGATCGGCAAGCAGATCAGCGGCGCCGGCATGGACACGAAGGTCGTCAATCGGGGTACGCAGGGCGAATACAATCCGTGGCCGAATACGCCGCGCATCGAACGCATCTACCTGCGCGATCTGAGTTCCGTAAGCTATGGAAACGGCGTGGGACTGGGCCTCTCCGATGTCGTGCACGACCGGCTGATCGCGAAACTCGACACGAAACCCACCTGGATCAACGCCCTGACGGCATCGACGCCGTCCGCCGCAAAGATCCCGATCCACTACTCCACCGATCGCGAGTGCCTCGAGCGAATCTCGCTCACCGTCGGCAAGCACGACATCGCGGATGTTCGGCTCGGCTGGATTCAGAACACTCTGGAACTCACTCCGGTCGCGCTCAGCGAAAACATGCGCGCCGAGATCGCGAAGAACCCGCTTCTCGAAATCATCGAAGAAGCCCACGAACTGCCCTTCG
>DASZUZ010000344.1:0-1733 GCA_035547415.1 Bryobacteraceae bacterium
TGTTCAGGCTGACGTTCACCTGGCGCGATTTGCCGCCGAAGGGATAAGGGACCGCCGCGCCCGGAACCGTAACGAGCTGCGTTCGGACAAAATTCAACCCGAGGTCGTTGAGTTGCGACTCGGGTAAGGTTTTGCTCGAAAGGGCGAGCTGGATGATCGGAACGGTGGACGCGTTGTACGTCAGGATGAACGGCGGCATCGCGCCCGGCGGCATCTGCCGGAGGATGGCCTGGGATGCCGACGCAATCTGCGCGTTAGCCGCATCGACGCTCGCTCCCGGCTGCAGAAAGACCTTGACGATGGCCCGGCCGTTCATCGTAATCGATTCGATGTGCTCGATGTTGTTGACCGCCGTGGTCAGGACCCGCTCGTAGACCGACGTAATCCGGCCTTCCATCTCCTGCGCATTCAGACCGTTGTAGGACCACACCGCCGCGAGAACGGGGATGTCGATATTCGGGAAAATGTCCGTCGGAGTGCGTAGAATAACGATCGGGCTGACGATCAGGATAAGGAGAGCGAGAACGACGAAGGTATAAGGTCGCGAAAGCGCGACTCGGACGATCCACATGGTGAATTAGCGGCGCAACGGATTGCGCTTACGAAACATCGGATGAATTACGAGACGCTGAAGTCTCGGAAATTGTTACGGCCAAGACAGAGTCGGATGGAAACTGTATCAAAAGACACATTGAGAGGGCGGGGCCGCCCGCGCGATGAGGAAGTTCGTAAGCGGATTCTTGCGTCCGCCGCGGACCTGCTGCGGGAGCGCTGCTTCCGGGAGATCTCGGTGGACGCGATCGCGGAACACGCCGGATCCGGCAAGGCGACGGTATACCGCTGGTGGCCGCACAAAGCCGCCGTGCTGATTGAGGCTGTCCGTGAAGAAGTCGCCCGCGAGATGCCGTTTCCGAACACGGGATCGCTCGAGGGGGACCTTCGCGCGCAGTTGCGTCAGTTCGCCAGTCTCGTTACCGGGCGGCATGGCCGCATTTTCACGCGGTTTGTCGCCGCCGCGCTCGAAGACGCAGACGTCGCGGAGGCTTTCCGGCAAATGTGGATCACGCCTCGCCGGCAGGAGACAAAGGCCGCATTGCGGCGCTATCAGGCCAGCGGCGACCTCCCGGATCACGTGGATCTCGATTGCGTCGTGGAGATGCTGTTTGGACCTCTTTATTACCGGCTTTTATTCCGGTGGGGTCCGCTCAGCGACGAGTACATCGACCGGCTGCTGGAAACGGCGATGACGGGATTGCGCTGCCGGAGCCAGGTGGCACCCGCAACCGCCTGAGTTGAATCGGGGCTGTTCACCAGATCCACCACGCCGCTACTTCAGGGCGCGCGGGAGAACCACCCAGTATTTCCGAATGCAGCACCACTTGCAGGTTGCGGGTTCGCCAGTTCGCGGGCAGTTTTGAAAGGATCGAGGTCAAAGCCTCGGGCGAAGCGAGAATCCGGCCTGTCTCCTCGGTACCGTATTGCGTCAGTCCGGCCGCCGCCACCAGAAAACGGCCTGTGCGGGCCTGCTGCAGCCGGGTGACGATCATGTAGTCTTCCGAAGAATTTTCGTCGTCGGTTCTGCCTCGGAGAGCCCACTCGCGGCGGCCCACGGTATCGATCACGCCCGGGTTCTCTCCCGATAACGCGAACCGGTAGCGCAGCCCTTTCATCAGTTCCATGGTCCAGCGGTTTGTGAAGGCTCCGATGAGAACCGCCCCGGAATCGCAGAGGTC
>DASZUZ010000345.1:0-2105 GCA_035547415.1 Bryobacteraceae bacterium
ATTGTAGAGAAAGCAAAGCTCAGATGAGAACCCGAACGCACAAAATAATAGCCGATCAGAGTGCTATGAATCACATTCGATACAGAATCGCTGACCGCGAGTAAACAAATGCAGCGAGGGGCGGACCTGACGGTCCGCCCCCTCGCGCTGCGTGCAATTCTCAAAACGACTGCCGCAAACGTCAATCCGCATTCACGTTTTTGAAAGGAATCACGGTGACATGCTCGCCTGTACCCGGCTTCAGATGCGTCGGATACATATAGCCGGCATTCAGCGTCCAGATTTCACTCAGCGCACAGTGTGCGTCGCCGCAGCGAAACACGAGTCGCGGACCGCTCTCATTACTGTCGGCCGGGCTGAGCGGCTGGCCGAGCGTCATAACGATCGTCCTGTTATCCAGATTTCGCAGTACAACCAGCGTGCTCGCGGCGCCCCGGTTGACCTGGATGCTGTACTTGCCCGCCGCGGCATTCCCGCCGGGCAGGCTGAAACCGAACGGAACGTTGGCGGTCATGGAAGTTTGCGCCTGGGCGGCCACGGCGACGAACATCGCGGCGGCCGTAAAAAGGAAAAAGCGATTCACGAAAGTTTTCATTCCTGGCCTCTTCTGTAGCTCGCTGCGGACTTTAATGTCGCCTGGCTGAGTTACGGCGGCGGAAGGTGCACGCATCGAACCCCTCCGATCCGGCAGGCGCGCGCTTGAAAACAAAGAGCCGCCGTCAGTTCGATCGCCGCACCGTGAACCGAACGGTTCACAACGGCGAACCAACAGGTTCAGAAAGCGCTGTTACACTCACTCCATGCCGGCTGAGACCGGAGCGGCCATCCGCGAGACTCTGCTCAAAGCGTCAACGCTGCTGTATCTCTTTCGCGCTCTCGCCGACTGCGTCGCGCCCGAACAGAAGCGGATGATCGAGTTGCCCATTATCCGGCTGGCCAACGACGTAACAGGTACCGACGGAGGCTTCGTGGTACTCGCGTCCGAGGGAAAACCGCTGGCCGCGATGGCCCGCGAGCGCGATTTTCCGGACCTGGCAACCATCGTGGAACGCGCCCGGTCGTCCGGAATCACTTACCGGGATGAAGTCACAGCCGCCCCGCTGACCGTGCGCGGACAGGTCGAGGGAGTGATCGGCCTGATGGGCCGGGACTGCAGCGAGATGCTGGGCGCCATCGTCACACTGGCGTCGTCCGCGCTGGAAAGCGCGCGCGAGTACGAGACACTGCGCGTGGAGAACACGATTCTTCGCTCGCAGACGCCTACCGCCGATCCGGGAATTATTGGCGCGAGTCCCGGTATCGTCAACCTGAAAGCTCTCATCGAACGAGTCGCGCCGCGGGAAGCCTCCGTCCTCATTCTCGGTGAAAGCGGAACAGGCAAAGAGCTGATCGCGCGGGCCATCCACGCGCGCAGTCCGCGCGCCGGGGGGCCTTTTATCGCTATCAACTGCGCGGCGCTCACGGAGACGCTGCTCGAAAGCGAACTGTTCGGGTATGAGCGCGGCGCATTCACCGGAGCCCTCGCACAGAAGAAAGGCAAGCTCGAAATGGCTGAGGGCGGGACCGTGTTTCTGGACGAAATCGGCGAACTTGCAGTCGCCCTGCAGGCCAAAATCCTTCGTGTCCTCCAGGAGCGCACGTTCGAACGGGTGGGCGGTACCCATACATTGAAACTCGACATTCGCCTCATCGCCGCCACCAATCGCGATCTGGGCGCGGAAGCGAAGAGCGGATCGTTCCGGCTCGACCTCTACCATCGCCTCAGCGTTGTCCCTCTGCGGGCCCCCGCCCTGCGCGATCGCCCCGAGGATATCCCGGTGCTCGCGCGCCATTTCCTGACGCTCGCGGCGCTGCGCTGCGGGCGCCGCGTCTCCGGCATCAGCCCGGAAGCGGAGCGCTGCCTCCTGCGCTATAACTGGCCGGGCAACGTTCGCGAACTTCAGAACGCCATTGAGCACGCAGCGATCCTCGGTTCGTCGGACCGGCTCCTTCCCGAAGACCTGCCGGACACCATCCTGGAAGCCGCGGAACCAACCGATCTCGACAGTACTTACCATGCGTCGCTCGGCGAGGCGCGGCGGGAGACCGTGATCCGCGCGTGGAAG
>DASZUZ010000346.1:0-2615 GCA_035547415.1 Bryobacteraceae bacterium
CGCCCGAGGAATGCCAGGGAAAAAACGATTTCGAACTCTGGCCGCACGAAACCGCCCGCATGATCCGCGCTGTCGACGTCGAGGTCCTGCGCGAGAACAAGCCGCGTCAGGTGATTGAAACCGTGCCCGTTTCCTCTGCCGCCACCCGTGATCTCCTGGTCATCAAATTTCCCTTCCAGAACCGGAAGGGCGAGCAATTCGTCGGCGGCACGGGTATCGACATTACCGAGCGCCAGGCGACCATCCGCGAACTGGCCGCGAGTGAGGCCCGTTATCGCGAACTCTTCGAACACAATCCTCTTCCTGCCTGGGTTTGCGACCGCTCTACTCTGGCGTTCCTGCATGTCAACGAGGCCGCCATCAAACGCTATGGCTGGACCCGCGAGGACTTCATCAGCGGCATGACCCTGCACGATGTCATTTCCGCCGACGCGCACCGCTCCGTTCTCGCCGACCCTTCGGCTCTCGATAGCGCGCACGCAAAGCCCGGCGCATGGCGCCACCGCACGAAAGATGGTCTGCTGCTCAGCGTGGACGTGACCAGCTATGAACTCGAATATGAGCATCGCCCCGCGCGTCTGATGATCATCCGCGACCTCACCGAACGCGAGCGGACGCTCGAACAATTGCGGGTCAGCGAGGAGCGCTGGAACCTCGCCCTGCGCGGCGCCGGAGACGGCCTCTGGGATTGGGACCTCACGACCGATCGTGTATTCCGCTCGCCCCGCTGGCGCGCCATGCTGGGCTACACGGCGGCCGAAGTGGGTGAGACCCGCGAGGATTTCCTGCGGTTGCTCCATCCGGAAGATGTCGAACCCACTCTCCGCGCGCTCGAAGATCATCTGTCCGGACGGACGCCCGTCTTCTCGGCCGAATACCGGCTCAGGCATCGCGATGGAACCTGGCGCTGGATCATGGATCGTGGCCAGGCGGTCTGGGACGAGCGCGGCCGTGCCATCCGCATGGCCGGATCGCACACCGACATCACCGACCGGAAGACCGCCGAACATATGCTGGCCTTCCAGGCGCGGACCGACGCGCTGACCGGCATCTGCAATCGAAGAGAGTTCGACCGTTTACTGGCGCATCTGACTCGCGAAGCTCGCGAGAAGGGCCGTCCTCTCAGTGTGTGCGTCTGCGACCTCGATCACTTCAAGCGCGTGAATGATCGGTTCGGTCACGCCACGGGCGATCGCGTGCTGGTTGCGTTCGCCGATATTCTGCGCCGGAACCTGCGCAGAACGGATGTGCTCGCGCGTCTCGGTGGCGACGAGTTCGTGCTCGGTCTGCCCGACACGACAGCCGCCGAATCCTATGTGCTGGTTGAACGAATGCGTCAGGAATTGCTGTTGATGAAATTCGATTCGGAGCCCGGCGCAACTTTCGAAGTGAGCAGTTGTTTTGGCATCGCCGAACTCCGTGAGGAACACCGTGACGGCCGTGACCTGGTCAATGAGGCGGACAGGCTTCTGTACGAAGCAAAAAGCGGCGGGCGCAACCGAACGTTGGCGCCCGCCTGAAAATACGATTGTGGGGCCGGAGCTTTCGCTCCATAGCCAGGCTTCTGCCCGGCGTTCCTATCTTCCGAAAAACGCGGCGTTCTTCTGCGCAAACTCCGCCCATTTCTCAGGTAGGTCGTCGAGCGCAAAGATAGCCGACACAGGACAAACCGGAACGCAGGCGCCGCAGTCGATGCATTCGACCGGATCGATGTAAAGCATCTCCGCTTCCTCGAATGGGGCCTCGTCCTTCTTCGGGTGGATGCAATCGACCGGGCAGGCGTCCACGCACGCTGTGTCCTTGGTGCCGATGCAGGGTTCCGCAATTACGTATGCCATAGGTGTCTGGAAACTTCCAACGTACCATATGGCCCCCTGTGGAGAAACCGCTGAACCCGCACACGCGGGCTCTTGCGAATTCACGCTTCAGATGAGCAATATAGAAGTCGATGTCTGCTGCGAAAGTTCGCAAAGCAGTTTTTCCGGCTGCGGGCCTGGGTACCCGCTTTCTCCCTGCCACCAAGGCGCAACCCAAAGAGATGCTGCCGCTGGTGGACAAGCCCATCATTCAATACGGCGTCGAAGAAGCGCTGCATTCCGGCATCCAGAACATCATCATCGTGACCGGGCGCGGCAAGTCGGCGATCGAAGATCATTTCGACGTCAGCTTCGAACTCGAGCAGCTCCTCGAATCGCGCAACAAGAAAGATCTGCTTGCCATCGTGCGCCAGGTCTCGGACATGATCGACATCTCCTACATCCGGCAGAAGGAAGCGCTGGGTCTGGGACACGCCGTGCTGCGCGCCAAAGAACTCGTCGGGCCGGAGCCTTTCGCGGCCGTCCTCGCCGATGATGTCATCGACGCCGAGACGCCCTGCATCCGGCAATTGCTCGATATCTACGAATTCTTCAGTTCACCCGTCCTCGCCGTGATGGAAGTGCCGAAAGAGTCGATCTCCGCCTACGGCTGCATCGACGCTGAGCCGGTCTCGCACAACGGCAGCAAGGACAAGGTCTACCGGATCCGCGATCTGGTGGAGAAGCCGAAGCCCAACGAAGCGCCTTCCAACCTCGCCATCATCGGCCGTTATATCCTGACCCCGGATATCTTCGACT
>DASZUZ010000347.1:0-2123 GCA_035547415.1 Bryobacteraceae bacterium
CGTCAGTCGCACCACCGTCCGGCAAACCATTCAGAACCTGGTGCGCCGCGGACTCGTCGAGATCCGCCGCGGCAAGGGCACCTTTGTCTTGCAGCCCAAAATGACGCAGGAGTTGACGCAATTGAGCGGATTCGTGGAAGATATGCAATCTCTCGGCCTCCAGGCGTCCGCCCGCGTGCTGGGGAAAGAAACCGTTCCGGCGAGCGACTCCGTGGCCCGCCACCTCGCGATCGCGGCGGGAACTCAGGTGGTCCGCATTCAACGCGTGCGGTTGGCGGACAATTCTCCGTTGTCCTTCGACGAAACCTTTTTACCCCGCGAGATCGGCGAGAGAGTCCTCGAGAACGATCTGGAAACGGAACCGATCTTCTCGTTGCTCGAACAGAAATACCACACGCCCCTAGTGGAGGCGGAGTACTTGCTGGAAGCCGTATCCGCGGACACGACCGTCGCGCGAGCCCTCGGTGTTACCGTTGGCAGCCCCATATTCCGGATCGAGCGTACATCGTATACCGCCGGTCACCATCCCGTCGATTACGAAAAGCTCTATTACCGTGGCGACCGGATCCGCTTCGTAACCCGCCTCGCGCGCCGGCCGCAAACGCAAGGCGGACTCCGCTGAGATGTCTGCCGGCTTCAGCTTGTGGCTGTTCGCGGTCTCGTTGGGTGCAAGCGCGCTCGGCGGCATGCTCGGCATGGCGAGCGGGATTTTCATCGTACCCATCCTGACGATATTCGGCCACGTCGGGATC
This sequence comes from Bryobacteraceae bacterium, assembly GCA_035547415.1. Lineage (GTDB taxonomy): Bacteria > Acidobacteriota > Terriglobia > Bryobacterales > Bryobacteraceae > BOG-234. Next base: position 753 of record DASZUZ010000347.1, read on the forward strand.
CACACGGCAATCGGCGCGAGCATCGTGTCCGTCATCGCCTGCTCATGTGGCGGAGCGGCGCCGTTCCTGAAGAATCGACTGACCAATATCCGGCTGGCCATCATCCTCGAAATGGCGACGACGGCGGGCGCCCTGACCGGCGTATTGCTTTCCGGAATCATCCCGGTTTCCTGGCTGTATCTTCTGTTCGCCGCGATTCTCTTTGTCTCCGCGCGTCAGATGCTCGCGAAACGCCGCGACCCCGTGCTTGCCTCCTCGCCCCGGAAAACCCGCTCCTGGAGCGACGCGCTCGGCCTCGATTCGAGCTATCCCGATCGGGAGCTTGGCCGCGAGGTCGCCTATCGTGTGCATCGCGTCCCATTCGGCATGATGCTGATGTACGGCGCCGGGCTGATCTCCGCATTACTGGGTATCGGCAGCGGCGTTCTGAAAATTCCCGCCATGGATACGGCGATGCGGCTGCCCATCAAGGTCTCTTCGGCGACGTCCTGTTTCATGATCGGCGTGACGGCCGCCGCCAGCGCCGGTGTTTATTTCATGCGAGGCAGCATCGTCACCGAAGTCGCGGGACCCGTTGCATTCGGCTCCGTGGTCGGTGCAGGCATCGGCGCGCGCATCCTCCTGGCGACCTCGAATGACAGGCTCCGCTTCCTGTTTGTGATGATCCTGGTGGCTCTTGGCATACAAATGCTTCTCAACGTGTTCGGCATCCACCTGTTCGGGGCCAATCGATGAACAGGCTCGAACGGCTCGAGGAATGGCTGGCCGCTCTTCTCAGCTACGGAAGCTGGTTGGCCTCCGCGATCGTCGGCCTGGGGTTCCTCCTCCCGCTCATCGGTTCCCGCACGCCCGCGCGGACTCCGGCGCTTCCGGCCGATATGCGCATCGCCACCGCGGGAATTGCGCTTTTTATCCTGCTCCCGATCCTTCGGGTTTTGTTGATGCTCTTCGAGTTTATTCGTCAGCGTGATTTTCGTTTTGCGTCCATCGCGGGCATGGTGCTGGCGATTATTCTTCTCGGCATCGTTCTCGGATCCTCCGCGGCATAGGGCGCCACCAGGATCGCGTACGCAACCAATACGACGCAGAATTACCCCACTATTCACATAGACATTTCATAAGGGCCGCTTCGGTGCATTGGGCGTTGCACGTTTGCAAGTGTTCATTGTCCCTTTCGTTCAGTAGAGCGGCCATGTTTTTAATGTCGATAGGAATAGTTGTAATTAAGTCACGTATACCCTATACTTGATCGACATGAGGGTTATTCTGGCTTTGCTCCTCGCGGCTCCCGCCTGGCCTCAGGTCGTAGGCGCTTCGATCTCGGGGGTGGTGAAAGACAACACCGGGGCCGGGCTCCCGCAGGCGCTTGTG
>DASZUZ010000348.1:0-3724 GCA_035547415.1 Bryobacteraceae bacterium
CGCTCGCAGCCGTGGACTGGCTGCGAAAGAATATTCCGGATCTGAAGATTCGCGTTGTCAACGTCGTCGATCTGATGACCCTGCAGCCGTCGACCGAGCATCCCCACGGTCTGTCCGACAAAGAATACGACGCGCTGTTCACGAAGGACCGCCCCATCATCTTCAACTATCACGGTTATCCCTGGCTCATCCACCGGCTTGTCTACCGGCGCGCGAATCAGCAGATCCACGTGCGCGGTTACAAGGAAGAGGGCACGACCACGACGCCGTTCGACATGTGCGTCCTGAATGAGATCGACCGGTTCCATATCGCCATGGATGTCATCGACCGGGTTCCCCGGCTGGGAAGTGTTTCGGCGCATCTGCGGCAACAACTGCGAGACAAGGTCACCGACCACCGGCGCTACATCCGCGCGCACGGGGAGGATATGCCGGAAGTGCGGGAATGGCGGTGGCCCGCGGAATGAAAGTTCTGGTTCTGAACGCGGGCAGTTCTTCACTGAAATTCGATGTTTGGGAGACGTCGCCGGAGGCGATCGCCGCGAATGCGGATCGATTGATCGCTCATGGCGAAGTGGAGCGCGTCTCGAGCATGGCCGATGCGCTGAACACAGTGTTCGAGAAGGCAGGCGACGGTCCCGTGGAAGCGGTGGGACATCGGATCGTACACGGAGGGGACCGGTTTCATTCGTCAGTCGTGATTGACGAGTCGGTGGAGAAGGAGATCGACGCGCTCTCCGCGCTGGCGCCGCTGCACAATCCGCATAATCTGGAAGCGGTGCGCGCGGCCCGCGAGCATCTTCCCGGGGTGACGCATGTTGCCGTATTCGATACGGCTTTTCACCATACGCTGCCGCCTCGCGCCTATGTGTACGGCCTGCCTTACGAGTATCTGACGGAGAAGAAGATCCGGCGATATGGTTTCCACGGAATCTCGCACCGATACGTGTCGTGGCGCTTCGCCGCGCTGCACGGGAAGACGCGCGCCGATTACAGGCTGATTACCTGTCATCTGGGGAACGGCTGTTCGGTTTGCGCGATTGAGCATGGAAAGTCGATCGACACTTCGATGGGTTTCACGCCGCTCGAAGGCCTCGTGATGGGCACCAGAAGCGGCGACGTGGATGCGGGCGCGATTCTCCATCTGATCATGCGCGAAAAGGAACCCCCGGCGGACCTGCTGAAAACCCTGAACAGCGCCAGCGGGTTGAAAGGCCTGTCCGGCGTTTCGAACGATATGCGGGATGTGCTGAAGCAGGCGGCGGCAGGGCACGAACGCGCGAAACTCGCGGTCGATACGTTCTGCTACCGCGTGCGGAAGTACATCGGCGCGTATCTGGCGGCGATGGATGGCGCCGATGCCCTGATCTTCACGGCCGGAATCGGAGAGAATTCACCGGAGATCCGGGCGAAGATCTGTGCGGGAATGGAGAACATGGGAATCGTTGTCGATCCGGCGGCTAACCAGTCCCCAGACAAGCGGGACCGGCGCATCGGCGGTTCGCGGGTCGAGGTGTGGGTTGTGCCGACGGAAGAGGAGTTGCTGATCGCCCGGGACACCGTGCGGTGTATATTGGGCATTCCGCACGAATGAAAAGGCCGGGCTGTTGAAGTGTGCTAAAAAGCGATGGGAAGGTATGTCCCTCGCTCATGAATCCACGTCCCGGAAGGGAACCACATCCGAGCGCCTGATCGCGGCCGCGCTGGAGATGTTTTCGCGCCGGGGCATGGCCGCGACGACGCGTGAAATCGCGGAGGCCGCCGGGGTCAACGAAGTGACCCTGTTTCGCCTGTTCGAGAGCAAGGACCAGTTGCTGGCCGCCGTCGTGAGCGAGGTGGTGCGAGCGGAGTCGGAAGCGCTGGACGGCGTCGATTTCGAGGATTTCGACATGCGGCGCGATATCCTGACCGTCGCCGAGGTCTACTACGCAACGCACGAGCAGTATCAGCATTTCATGCGGACCATGCTCGCCCAGCGTTTCCATCCGAAGCTGACGCAGGACATCATGCGCGACGTGATCCAGCCGTTGCGCGAGAAATTCATTCGCTATCTGGCCGAGGGGCAGCGGCGCGGGTTGATCCGCGCGGAGGTGGAACTGAGCCCGGCGGTGGATGCGTTTACCGGTATGATCTTCTCGGCTGTGCTAAGGCGCGCGGTGTTCGCGCCCGGGTATTCAAGAGAAGCCTATCTCCGGACATGCGTCGACTTATTTCTGCAGGGCATCTGCGTCGGGAAACGGAATTAAGTTCCAGCGGAGTACCTCCTTCTTCACTGACGCAAGTGGCGAATGGAATGCAGGGCCAAGTTCCCGGAGAACCACCATGCTTCACGTAAACACCGGACAATGCGGATTGTGCCTTCATTACGGGGAAACTCATCCAATCGACAAGACCCCCGCGCTGATGCAGATTCGGACCACACACGAGGCGCCAGAGACGCTTCTCGATGAGTGTGGGCATCCGAAGCATGCCGCTCTTCACCTGCGGGTGAGCGCAATCAGCGGATGTGACGCATTCGAGGCGGCTAAAGCGAACTGAGCGCGGCTTGCCTGAACCCGCTTCACGCCAGGCGCGCGGCTATCGTGTGCGCACTCTGGCTTCCGAGCAGCGCCTGGGTTCCCGTCGCCAGTGAACTGACGCGGGGCCCGGGCAGCAGGATGCCGGCGAGGTTCAGGGGATCGGCGTTCGCAATCCGGACAGTATCTTCCGGGTGATTCTCCGAGCGCCGTACCGCCCGCAGCAGGTCGAGCGCTTCAGGGGCGGCGAACTGTTCGCCCGAACACCCCGCCACGAAGCGGCCGCCGCGCAATTCGCCCCGCGCCTCTTTGCGCCGCAGGACGGGAAGCAGATCGCGCCAGAATGGCGCCGTCGTTTCCCGCGCCAGCAGATCCCGGATCAGAATTCCCCACCGGGCGATTAACTGATCCGCGAGACATTCAATGCGCTTCGTATCCGGATCGCCTGGACTCTGTTGCATCAGAGCCCAGCGGCCTCCCGCGTGTCGTGGGCGGGAACTGCGTCCGCGACCTTCTCCGCGCCGGCGTTTCGGATCGAGAAGAGCCCGCAGATTCTCGAAGCCGTCAGCAGTAACAATACCGGCTGCCACCAACTCCCAGAGCGCGTCTTCGACCTCGCTCGGCAGGCGTCGCGCGGCGCGAGCGAGATCGGAGAAGAACGACGCGCCTCGTTCGCGAAGAGCTGTCAGAACATCCTGTGCCGCGTGTGAAAGCGCGCCGGTGTGTAACTCCTCGCCAGCCGGATTCGAAGAGAGCCAGTCGAAGCTTTCCCTCTGAAAAAGCGAGAGGGGCGCGATGCGCGTCGCGCGGACGCGACGCCCCGCGCCTTCTTCGATAGCCGGATGCGGGGACAGGCGGCCCCACATCACTTCGCCGGAGAGGCACAACTCGTCGAGATACTTGGGGTCGTAGCTGGCGATCCGGCGCGCAAGAATTTCAGGCTCCCACGAGGCGGCGGGAATTTCATAGCCCTGCAACTGCCGGATAATCTGAAGCGCACCATCGGCGCCATGGAGCTGCGTTCCGGGCGCGAGATGCTGCCACCGGCACAGGAAGCGATGAAAATCGAGCGCGGAAACGGGTTCGATCTCCCGCCGCAGCCGTCCGAGAGTCGCGTGGTGTATGCGCGCCAGAATCCGGCGATTGCACCACTGGATCTCCCCGACTCCTTCGGCGACGGAGAATCGTCCGCTCAGCGTCAGCCCCTG
>DASZUZ010000349.1:0-3465 GCA_035547415.1 Bryobacteraceae bacterium
GGGCGGCATCGATCCGGCATTGCTCGAGGCGGGGCCGGAAGCCGAGTTGTACAAGGCAGTTGAAAGCGCGAAACAGCGGTTCGCCTCCCTCGACTATCCGCGGAAGCTGCAGGCCATCGCGGAGATTCGGCCTGAAATCGATCTCTTCTTCGATAAAGTGCTGGTGAACGCGCAGGATCCGGCGGTTCGCCAGAATCGGTTGACGCTGCTGCAAACCATGCTGGCGGAGTTTTCAACCATTGCGGATTTTTCAGAAATAGTAACTTCCTCTCAGAGCGCACAGGCATCAGCGCCCGTTGCGCGCCATCAGGAAATGGAGAATAAATGAATAAAAACGTCTATTCGTTCGGCGGCGGAACAGCCGACGGCGACGGCAAGATGAAAGAGGTGCTCGGCGGCAAAGGCGCCGGGCTCGCCGAGATGTCGCGCGCCGGACTGCCTGTTCCCGCGGGCTTCACGATCGCGACCAACGTCTGCAACGCGTACTTCGATAACAACAAGCAGATTCCCGAAAACGTCCAGCAGGAGATCAGCAAGGCCCTCGAGAAGCTCGAAAAGCAGATGGGCCAGAAGCTGGGCGACGCGTCGAATCCGCTGCTGCTGAGCGTGCGCTCGGGCGCGAAGTTCTCGATGCCGGGCATGATGAACACCATCCTGAACCTCGGCCTGAACGACGAGACGACGGCCGGCCTGGCGGATAAGAGCGGCAACGCGCGATTCGCCTATGACTGCTATCGCCGCTTCATTCAGATGTTCGGTGAAGTCGCACTGGGCATCGAGATGGAGAAGTTCGATCACATCTTCGACGCTCGCAAAGCGAAGGCGAAGGTGAAGCTCGACACGGGGCTGAAAGCCGAAGACCTCCAGGCCATCATCGTCGAGTACAAGAAGCTGGTCCAGAAGGAGACGAAGAAGGCGTTTCCGGAAGATCCTCGCGAACAGCTTTCTCTCGCGGTGGGCGCGGTGTTCGGTTCCTGGTGGAACGACAAAGCGGCTTATTACCGCAAGATGGAAAAGATTCCGGATGACATCGGTACTGCCGCGAATGTGCAGGCGATGGTGTTCGGCAATATGGGCGAAACGTCGGGCACGGGCGTCGGCTTCACGCGCGATCCTGGCTCGGGCGAAAAGGTTTTCTACGGCGAGTTCCTGATGAACGCGCAGGGTGAAGACGTCGTCGCGGGTATCCGCACGCCGCACCCGATCGCGGATCTGGAGAAGGAATCTCCCGAAGCCTTCGCGCAACTCAAAGAGATTACGACGAATCTCGAAAAGCACTACAAGGACATGCAGGACTTCGAGTTCACCATTCAGGAAGGCAAGCTCTACATGCTGCAGACCCGGAATGGCAAGCGCACGGGTCCGGCGGCTGTTCGTATTGCCGTGGACATGGTGGAAGAGGGCATGATCACGAAGAAGGAAGCGATCCTTCGCGTGGCTCCCTCGCAGCTCGATCAGTTGCTGCACCCGGTCTTCGATACGAAGACTCTGAAGGACCTGACAAAGGTAACGACCGGTATTTCTGCTTCGCCCGGCGCTGCCGTGGGACGGGTGGCGTTCTCCGCCGAAGACGCCGTCGAGATGGAAGCCGGTGGACCCGTGCTGCTGGTTCGCAAGGAAACCACGCCGGACGACATCCATGGCATGGACGTGTCCAAGGGCATTCTGACGGCGATCGGCGGCAAGTCGAGCCACGCTGCCGTAGTGGCTCGCGGGATGGGCCGTCCGTGCGTCGTTGGCGCGGGTGAGATTCGCATTGACGAGAAGAAGAAGGTCTTCACCGCGCAGGTGGACGGCAAGACCGTGACGGTGAAGGAAGGCGACTTCATTTCCATCGACGGCACGACGGGCGATGTTTATCTCGGCCAGGCGAAGACGGTCGAGCCCGATCTGAGCCACGACTTCATCGGCAAGTTCATGAGCTGGACCGATGAGTTCCGCGGCAAGTTCGGAGTTCGCGCTAACGCGGACATTCCGCGCGACGCCCAGGTTGCCCGCCAGTTCGGCGCGGAGGGCATTGGCCTCTGCCGTACCGAGCACATGTTCTTCGCGGAAGACCGGCTGCCGCATGTGCAGGCGATGATTCTCGCGCGCGACGAAAAGACGCGCCGCAAGGCACTCCAGAAGCTCCTGCCGATGCAGCGCTCGGACTTCGCCGGGCTGTTCAAGGCGATGGACGGATATCCGGTGGTGATCCGTACGCTCGATCCGCCGCTGCACGAGTTCCTGCCGAAGCGGGAGAATCTGCTCGTCGACATCGCGCTGTTGCCGTATGCCGATATCAAAAAGAAGCGGGAAATGTCGGCGCAGTATGGCATCGAGGTGAAGAACCTGAAGAAGGATCTGCCGGAACTGCTGCACCGGGTGGAAGAACTGCATGAGTTCAACCCGATGCTCGGTCACCGCGGTTGTCGTCTGGGCGTCACGTATCCGGAGATCACGGAGATGCAGGCGCGCGCCATTTTCGAGGCCGCCGTGCAGGTGGCTCGAAAGGGCGTGAAGGTGATTCCCGAAGTCATGATTCCGCTCATCGGTTCGGTGGAAGAGCTCGAGAACCAGAAGAGAATCGTGGTTCGCGTGGCTGAAGAAGTCTTTGAGAAGGCGGGCGAGAAGGTCGAGTACATGGTGGGCACCATGATCGAAATTCCGCGCGCGGCGCTCACGGCCGATCGCGTCGCGAAGGAAGCGGAGTTCTTCTCATTCGGTACCAACGACCTGACGCAGACCACGATGGGTCTTTCGCGCGACGACTACACGAAGTTCCAGAAAGACTACGAGAAGGAGAAGATCTTCAAAGCCGATCCTTTCGCCGTGCTCGATCAGGAAGGCGTGGGCAAACTCGTCGAGATGGCTGTGAAGGCCGGACGCAGCGCACGGCCCGATCTGGAAGTGGGTATCTGCGGCGAGCACGGCGGCGAGCCGAGTTCGGTGCAGTTCTGCTACAAGATCGGCATGAACTACGTGTCATGCTCTCCGTACCGTGTGCCGATCGCGAGACTCGCGGCGGCGCAGGGCGCGATCTCGGGCGACAAGTCCGAAGCGATGCGGACCGCTTAAGAAGCAAATAGCCAAAGGGGCAGACGTTCTCGTGAGAGAGCGCCTGCCCCTTTTTTTGTTGGTACCCTTACTTCGGAAAAAGCGGTAAGGAATGCAGTACTCCGGCACGATCACCAGCAAAGGGCAGATTACGATCCCCGTCGAGGTGCGCAAGCGCCCTGGGCTTCGAGACGGCGATCGTGTCGATTTTCTCATTGAGAACGGAACAACGATCATCCGACCCGCCAGGCGCAGTGATCATCCCTTTGCCCCGTATCGCGGTGCGCTCGCTGACAAACTTCCTGGGACGATTGACGAAATCGTCCGTGAGGAGAGAAGAATGCGTGGGCACAATGATTGAAGTCGGCAGTCGATACCAACATCATTTCCGCGCTTTGGGCTCGTGAAACCGTGGCGCAAGTTGCGGAG
>DASZUZ010000350.1:0-2228 GCA_035547415.1 Bryobacteraceae bacterium
GCAATCTCGCCGCCGTTGTACGCCGTCTGAACCTTCCCGTTCGCGCTCACATGCCCTACCGTTCTATGCGCCGTATCGACAAAGTAGATCTCCCCCTTCGCCGTCACCGCCAGATCGTTGGCTTCCACATTCGAAGCAACCGCCTTCTCGTCGCCGCCCGCGCCATAAGACACGATCCGCCGCCGCCCCGGTTGCGAAGCGTAAACCCGGCCGTCCGGTCCGACGCGCAAAGCGGTCGCGCCGTTCGTGTTCTCCCGGAACACGCTGACCTTCCCGGCCGGGTCCGACTGATAAATCCGGTTGCCCGCCGGATCGGCGAAATACACGTTCCCGTCCTTATCGCCCGCGGGACTCGCCACCGACTTGTACGTCTCGCCCACCTGCTGCCACGGCTTATCCATCGAGATCACCGAAAACACCTGCCCCCGCGGCTCCCATCCCGGCTTTCCCATCGCTTCCGGTTCGCGCGCGGTGATCGGCTTCGGATAATCGCGCCACAACCACCGCAACGCCTCCGGCATGATGGCCGCGCCCTGCTTCATGTCATGCCCGCCGTCCCCGATCGTCAGCTTCGCGTCGTAACCGGCGAATTCCAGCGCTTCGTACATCACCTGGTTGTTGATCGGCCAGCTTCCGCCGTAGAACACTCCATAAGGCTGACCGGGCGCCAGATGATCGTTCTTGCCGTCCTGCAGGAAAAACCGGATCGGCTTCGGCTCGGTGCGGCGGATCATCGCGGGCAGCGTGTCCGCGCCCTTCATATCCACATACGTTCCGATCCAGCTCAGCACCCGGTGGAACAGGTCCGGACGCTCCCACGCCGCCATGAACGCACCCACCGCCCCGGTGCTGACACCCGCAATCGCATGGTCGTTCGGATCCTTCGACAGGTTGTACTTCTTTGCGACCTCCGGGATCATCTCTTCTTCGAGAAATCGCGCATAACGGCCGTTGATCGAATCGTATTCGTAGATCCGGTTATAGCGGCTCTGCGCCTCCGCGGAGAGCGCCGGCAGCACGCCGGGATCGATGAAGATCCCGATCATCGGCGGCAGTTCCCCTTTCGCGATCAGGTTGTCGAACACAACAGGCACGCGCTGTCCGTTCCCCGCCGCGCCGCTGCCGTCGAGAAAGATCATGTAGGGCGTGGGCTTCGCGGGGTTGTACTGCGCCGGCACGTAGATCTGATAATTGTGCGGCGTGCCGGGATAAATCCGGCCGGGTTCGAGCTGATGACGCGTCACCGTTCCGTGGGGAACGTTGGCCTGCGGCTGCGAATCGGGACCAAGCGTATACTCCTCGGCCTGCAGCAGCGCGGCCGCGCAGAGAAATGCAACGGATAAAAGGCGCATGGGATCGAAGGTAATAATATCGAAGCAGGTCGTATGACCGTTCGCACCCTCATCTGCCTTTTCGATCTTCCCTCGTACGATCGGCGCGTCGCGCCCGCGCTGCGCCGCTATCGGAGTGACTATAATCCGGACGCCGTGATCGTTCAGTTACGGGAGGTGCGGAGACGGAAGGAACTCGATGCCGACGACTCTCAGCACTGGATCGATTCGCTCGCCCCGGACGCGGGCTATAAACCCAGCGAACAGACCATCCGCGAACTCGCCAACATGCTGGTGCACGGCCTCTGCCTCGTGAAGTTGCAGGACATGGCGCCGTTCGTTCCCTGGTTATCGGAACAGTCCGAGTGGTTTGCCGACCTGATGCAGGGCGGCGAGGAACTGGCTGGCGGACGGCTGGAGTTCACTTTTGGCTCCGGCAGCCTGATCGCCACCCGCCAGCAGATCCATCAGTTTCTGGAGGTGATTCGAAACGCCCAACCTCCCGAGTCAGCCGCGCAGGATTACGAAAACCTGCGCGGAATGCTCGAATCGGCGGACTCGAACCCGAATTACACGCTCCTGAAAACGACGGTCGAGTAGACCGGCGCTTACGCCATCGCGGCCTGATACTCTTCGTATGCGCCGCGGAAATCTTCGATCCCGTTTTCGTCGATCCGCCAAACGCGCGTCGCCGTCTCTTCCAGCAGATCGTGATCGTGCGTCACCAGGAACAGCGTGCCGTCGTACTTCTGCAGCGCAAGGTTCAGCGCGTTGATCGATTCCAGGTCCAGGTGGTTGGTCGGCTCGTCGAACACCAGCACGTTGGGCTTCTGCAGCATCAGACGGCAGAAGATCAGCCGCGCCGCCTCGCCGCCCGAAAGCGCCTCGGTCGGCTTC
>DASZUZ010000351.1:0-2537 GCA_035547415.1 Bryobacteraceae bacterium
GGCGCTCGCGAAACTCGCCGTATCCAGTTCGTCCACGGAGTAGCCGGCCCGCATGAGAATGTCCATCAGCACCCACGCGGGATTGTCCGAAAACTGCCAGCCGAGCGAGTTCCCGGATGTGTCGAATTGCTGCAACTTCATGCCCTGCATCAACACCTGAACCGTGGGGATGCCGCTGCCGTTGTTGATTCGATTGGGAACGACCACGGAAAGGTAGGCCATGCTGCCGTAGGGATCACCGAGGGGAACACCCTGTCCGTCGGCGAAGTTCGGATCCTGATTTCCGTTGCGCGTGCCCGCCGTCATCAGGTTGTACCAGCCCGTTGCCGTCATATCCGCGCCGGTCACGCCTTGCGGAATCTCGATATTGTTCACCAGGACCTTGAGGATGCCCTGAATCTCGCCCATCCCCAGCAGCGCTTCCATGCGTGTGAGATTGCCGTCGTTTCGGGAGAAGACAACGTCGGGCGCATGCCACTGCGTTCCATAGATCAGCGGTACGAAATCGTTATAGCGCGCCTGGTTATCCTGAACGGCGGATAACGAGAAGTTCTTTTGTCCCGACCCGCGTACGAGAATCGTCGGCGGCACGTACTCGATCCCGCCAAATCGTGCCGTTGGCCGGCCGCTCGAATCGGTCGTAAACATGCCGCGCTGCTGGCAATCGGAACGCGTGCGCGCGCAATCGGTGAAAGGCGTGGCGCCGCTCAGGTTGCCCACGCCGCCAGCCTGATCCGCCGAATATCCGCATCGGTAAAACGGCGAATATTTCCCCCGCGCCGACCCTCCATCGACGGCCTCGAGTCGCTGCGCCGCGGTCAGCGGAAATCGCCAGGGACACATCCTCTGAACACGAACTTCCGGCACGACGCTGCGCTGCGCCGCCATGCGGTTCATCGCGCTCAGCCGGAACGTATTCTCGGTGATCAGTTCCGGCGAATTCATCAGCCCCGTGAAGATCACCGCACGGTCGCTGGTCGCCACTCCCCGCGAGAGGTCGGCGAACACAACACTGACCGCCAGCCTGGCGCCCTTGAATCCCGATTGCTGTTCGACCTCCGACAACGCCGAGTCCGCGTTCGCCAGTTCGAAGGTCAGCTTTGGAGCGCCGCCCACCTGCGTATCGGAGGCAAGCTGCGCTTCAAACAAATTGTGCCGGATCACCCTCGCTTCGTATGGAATCCCGTCGAGAGTGAAACTGCGGCTGCTCCAGTGACGAATGCTTCCGTCCGCGAGTGTGCAATCGAAGAACAGAAGGGGCGTGTCCGCATTGAGTTGTTCTTTGGCTGTCAGTGCGCTTTGCATGTTGTTCGTCTCAGACGCGCGATAAAAGCGTCATCTCGCATTGAGAAAGACCCGGCGCCGTGCTCGTGATGGTCAGTTCATCCGATGCGAAATACGTTTCTTCGTAAATCCCGCTGCCAGCTGTCGATGGTTTGTACTGCGACGGATACGGCTGGGCTTCTGCCTGTAACCCGAAGACCTGCGCCGTCTGTCCGGGAGCCACGGAAATCGACAGCGTCGAACTGGCCGCTCCGTTGGTTCCGCGTCCGCTCACGAAGGCGCGCTTCCATGCCGAGCCCGCCGCAATATTTGACTGGACGCCGTCCCGCAGCAGCGTCACTGTGCTCGGACTGTCGGAGCGGATCCACGCGCTGAAACACAGGATGTAGCTTCCCGGGAGGCCGACACTCTGAGTCAGTGACAGCGCGCCGGGACTGCCGTTGGACAGGGACCACGCGCCATGGCCCCCGAGAGGGTCATTGATACTCCCCGCGACACTCAACGAACCCGGCTGCCAGTCCGGTCGCGACAGATCCTCGCTCCACGCAAGAAGATTGGCCAGGGGGTCGACGAACCCGAACGCTCCGTAAGATCCTTTCGATGCCGAGAACAACTCCTGAAGCCCCTCAACCTCGCTGTCGCTGAGATCCTGATATGCGAGCCGCCACTCGATCTGTCCCGCGCCCGGATCGGGGAGGACAATCTGCTCGCCGCATTCCAGCATGTTCGTGATGCTTCGCCACCGCCGAACCCGGCGCAAAGGAAATTGCGCAATGGATCCCGCCCCGATCTGTGGAAACCAGTTCATGCGATCTCCTCGATGACGAGCGACGCCTGATGTCTCATTTCCCCCCCGGCGTTCGCGCTGAACTGCTCGCCCGCGATGATGCACTTCGGCGCACTTACACCGCTCACCGGATCCGGGAACGAGAACGTCGCGCCCCCCTGTTGCTCCGCAAACGCAATCACCGATGCCAGTTCCCGGTCATCGAGAAGGTCCAGCCGGATACCCCAGCGCCGCAAGCCGGCGCTGTAAATCGGATATCGTTGTCTGCTGCCGTCCAGAAACTGTACTGCCTGCGTCTGAAAGCGGTTCGTGCGATCGAGCGGATACTGCGCCACCGCGCCTGTCCGGAGAGTGGGGAAAGCGGCCATAATCAGAGATCCGCCACCACGCCGTTAATCGGGTGATTGTTCAGCATCGCCTCGCGCACGGCGTTCGCGATGTCGCTGCTGCGGTCGAGAAAGGATTG
>DASZUZ010000352.1:0-6884 GCA_035547415.1 Bryobacteraceae bacterium
GCGAACCCCGGGAAGAATCCGCGTAAAGGCGCGGGCGAGAGTTCATTCAGGTGCACCGGCACCACGCCCCACGCGCCTTGCACCATCATCTGCATCACGAAGCCGCCCAGAATCGTCAGTGACATATTCGGCGCCAGTACCCAGAGCGGGATCACCGCCACGGCCAGCAATACCGCGCGAACCATCGTCCGCCGGCGTCCCCACCGGTCCGACAGGTGACCGAACGTCAGTCCGCCCAGAATCGCGCCCACCATGGAGATTCCGCTGATGAGCGCGGTGGCGTCCACGCTGTAGCGCCTCTGCTTCTGCAGAAACGTCGGATAGAGATCCTGCGTGCCGTGCGAAATGAAGGTCATCATCGTCATCAGCGCTACGAGATAGAAGAACAACTTCCGGTTCCGGAAGATTTCCTGCCGGTAGGTGGACCAGTCCGTGCGCGATTCTCTCCATGCCTCCGGTTCCTGAACGCGAACGCAAGCCAGCAGCGTGAGCAGCGCCGGAGCCGCCCCGACGAAGAACATGGCCCGCCAGCCCCAGTGCGGAAACACCAGGTAATAGGCGATCGCGGCGAGAAGATTACCGAACGCATACCCCTCCTGCAGAAGCCCGGAGACAATGCCCCGCTTTTCCGAAGGCGCCGATTCCAGCGCGAGCGAGGCGCCCACGCCCCAGTTGCCGCCCATCCCGATCCCGTAAAGCAGTCGCAACGCGAGGAACACCGGATAACTTCCCGCCAGCCCCGAGAGAATTTCCATCGCGGAATAGAACAGAATATTCGCCATCAGGATCGGCCGGCGGCCGTAACGGTCCGCCAGCAACCCGAAGACGAACGCGCCCACCGGGCGCATCACCAGACTCGCCGTCAGCGTCAGCGCGATGGCTGGAATGGGGCGGCCGAATTCCTTGGCGATCGCCGGGATCGTGAACACCAGGACGAAGAAATCGAACGCGTCGATGGTCCAGCCGAGAAACCCGGCTGTTACGGCGTAGCGCGCATTCGCGCGAGATGAAATAACCGCAGGAGTTGTGGTGGCCATTGGCGGTCCGCAAACTGGGCGAACCCGTCCTTCCCGGAAAGCGAGCGCTGTCTCGCCGTCAAAATATCACACCGGAATTAATGCATCTCCTGTTTCGCCGGATATTTTGGCAATCCCAGATACAGCGCGGCGGAAAGCACGGTGGAAATGGAGAGCAATACCAGCAGCGATGAATACGAGCCGGTCACATCGAAGGCCCTGCCCATGAGCACGGGGCCGAGGGCGCCCGCGATCGCATAGGCCGTCCACGAAAATCCGTACAGCGTGGAGAACGCCCGCAGTCCGAAGTACCGAGTCAGCAGGTAAGGCGTAATGTCCGCTTCGGCGCCCAGGCCCAGCCCGATCAGCGCGGCGGCCGCGACGGCGGAAGACATGGATCCCGCGGAGCCCAGCAGAACGATGCCGGCGGCGGTCACTCCGAAAACACAGAACCCTACTCGCGGTCCGAAGAACCGGTCCAGCAGAACACCGGTGATGAGCCTCCCGGCGAAGCTGAACAGCCCGAGCGCCGATGCCACGAAAGCCGCTTCCTGCTGGCCGATTCCGCGGTCCGTCAGAAGCGGAGAGAGATGCGTAATCGCCCCGTTCACGCTGACCGATCCCAGGAACAACGAGCCGATCAGCAGCCAGAACGCCCGCGACCGGAGTCCTTCGCGCACCGTCGCGCCCGATTGCGCGGGCTTGCCCGGTTGCTCGGCCGCGCCGCGCTCCCGCACAAACAGCGCCGTGAGAGGCAACCCGAACACCAGCACCATGGCGCCCAGAACGAAATACGCGCTGCGCCAGCCGATGGAAGTAATGAATGCCTGCGCCAGCGGCGGGAAGATCATGGCGCCCGTTGCCGAACCGGCCATCACCAGCGACAGCGCCACTCCGCGCCGCTGCGTGAACCACGTGGAGACGGCGCGCGAGTATCCCATCTGCGTCGTCCCGTTCCCGACAATTCCCAGCAGAACGAAAATTGCGTACAGATGCCAGATATGGCTCGTCAGCAGCCCGAGCGACGCAAAACCGATCCCGAAGACCGCCATGCAGGGCAGGATGATGGCGCGCGGCCCAAAACGGTCGAGCAGTTTTCCCAGGACCGGAGAACACACCGCCACCGTCAGCGCCGCAAATCCGAACGCCGCCGATACCGCTTCCCTGCTCCACCCGAACTCCGCCGTCAGCGGTTTCAGAAATGTGCTGAAGCTGAAGACCAGCAGCGACCCGAAGCTGACCATCACTCCGAAGTAGGCGGCGAGGACAACCCGCCAGCCTTCTCCGGATTCCCGCTGGATCGCGCTAACTGCGGGAGTAGCCATGAGCCGCGGTTCTCTTGCCCCCTTCGCGATGAGCTTCTTCAGAGAGCGCGTGAACGCCGCTCGCGTCGATCCACCGGTTGTAGAAGTTAAACAACGCGCAGACCGTGATCGCGAAATAGATGGCCTCGTCGTCCCAACCGGCGGCGTGCAGCGGCTTCATATCTTCGGCTGTAATTTTCGGCGACTCTTCGTTCACCTTGCGCACGAACCGGAACAGAGCTTTGTGCTTCTCGTCGAGACCCGATGTTTCCAGGTCCCGCAGAACGCCCCAGACCAGTTCCTCGTCTCCCAGCAGTTCCGCCGCAACTGCGGCGTGGGACTTCAGTCAAAACGGGCAATCGTTCCGGTACGACGTAAACGCCGCGATCAATTCGCGCATCCCGGGACTCAGCGGCGAGGGTCCGCGCAGAATCTCCTGCGTGAACCGCGCGAGGTGGTCCGTCGCCTTCGGCAGATACGCGAACATGTGCCATATCTGCGGATATTCGAGGCCCGCTTCCTGCCGGTCGCGGATCAGCGTCGTGTAAGGCGATGGCTTGCCATTCGTCTCGACGTCCGGCAGAAACATCGGCTTCATGCCCGGACCACGCTTTATGTTATCGCCGTTATTGGTCATCAATACTCCAGTTTCAATCCGAACTGCAGCAGGCGCGGCGGCCCGGCTTCCAGAACGCGTCCGAAGTTGGGCGAGGCCAGATCGTTGTCCGGCAGTCCGAAATTGGCATGGTTCGCCACGTTGAAGCATTCCGCGCGGAACTGCAGTCTCATATTTTCCGCGACGCGGAAGATCTTCAGCAAAGAAAGATCGACGTTGCCGATTCCCGGTCCGCGAACCACGTTGCGGCCTTCGTTCCCGAATTGGCCCGCCTGCGTGAGGGGATCGAGGCGGCGGAAGACCGACCGGCTGACCCAGTTGTCCGGCGTGTGCGAACCCGCGTTCGGGTCAGCGATCAGATCCGGACGGCTGGAATAAAACCCGGTGATCTCCGGCGAACTCCCCTGCAGTGAAACGTTGGCGCTGTCGTAAACGGTGAAAGGCGTTCCCGAAGAGAAGTTCGCAATGGTATTGAACTGCCATCCGCTCAGTGCCGCGGTGGCAATGCGGTTGGACGAGCGCGGCGAAGGAAGCGCATAGCTCCCGCTGAAAACAAAGCGGTGGCGCGCATCCATGATCGAAGGTCCGTGTTCCGCGTTCAGATCGAACGGATTCTGCGCGAGATCGTTCTCGCCCGCCACCAGCCTCGGCGCGGAACCCGACACGTTGAACGTCGAGACGTAATCGAGAGTCTTCGAATACGTGTACGAAGCGAGGAACGCGAGACCGTTGGAGAAGCGGCGCGAGAGCGCCACCTGTCCCGCATGATAGGTCGAATTGGTGGAATCCGTGATCAGGCCGACGGAGCCGAAATCGCATGGACCGCCGGGACCATGGCAACCGGCATAGAGTCGCCGCTGATCCGCATTATCCGCAGTTGCCCCGGGGCCATAAACGGCCGGATTCGCTTCAATCAGGCGCGGCAGCCGCGTGCCTTTGTTACCGATATAGCGAACATCGAGCAGCAGGTTGCCCGCCAGAGAACGCTGCACCGAAAGATTCCAGTTCTGCGCATACGGAGGACGCATGCCGCTCTCGACGGTCAGCACCGTGGTGGGCTGAGGAAACGACGTGAGCGAAAACGGGTTCTGCCCGTGCCAGGGATCCGTGAAGTTGATGGGAGCGCTCAACTGGCGAGCCTGCGTCCACGGCAGCGCGCTCAGCGGCGCCTGCAGCGGTCCGCCCACGCCGTTCGTGAACGAATCGTAGAAGATTCCGTAAGCGCCGCGAACGGACGTCTTTCCCGACCCGGTCGGATCCCAGGCGAAACCGACGCGCGGCATGAATGCCTTCCCATAGATGGGAGCGATGCCGTCCGGCACGCCGGGATCGCCCGGGAACAGTAGTCCCGCGGGCGCGTTCGGATAGACCTTCGACTGTTTGCCCGGCGCCCATGCGTTCATGCGGTTCCGGATGTCAGTGAAAGGCGTGCTCAATTCCCACCGCAGTCCATAGTTGATGGTCAGGCGCGGCGTGACGCGCCACTCGTCCTGCGCGTAGGCTGCGAAATCGATGTTGCGCAGCCCGCGATTGAAGTCGCCTCCGCCCTGGAAGAATACAACAGGAAAGCCGAGCAGAAAACTGGCGAACGGATCGCTTGCCGGGAATGGCGCAAACACGAAGAAGCCGTTCGACGCGATGCCCTCCGTCATGTTGATCTGATTGCGCCGGAACTCGACGCCCGTCTTGAAACTGTGCGCCGCAAACGTCTTCGCAAACGAATCCTGCGCCTCGTAGGTATTCTGCGTCGTATCGCGAGGGCCGGTGATCGGGTCGCCGATACTCGCATAGCCACTCACGATAAAGAACGGAGTCCCCTTGGCCGTCGCGAGCGAACTATCGTAATTGAACCCGAGATCGCGCGGCGAAGTGCGGTTCAGCGGGTTATCCGTATCGAAACCATTCCGGAAGAAGCCCGCGCGGAAGATGTTTACGGCCGAATTGCTGAACAGGTGCGTTTCCGAGATGGAGGCTTCGTGCGTGCCGATATCTTCCCCGACGGGGAAGCCGGGCACGTTCGCTCCCGCGACAGAGAGCGGATCGATGTTCGAACTGCGGGACTGCGTGTAGTGAAACGCAAGCTGATCCGCCTCGCGGAAAACGTGGTCGAGGCGAATGCCGCCCTGGTCCGTCTGATTGCGCCGGTTCTGCGTCGTGATGAACAGGTTCGGGCCGGCGTTCGCGTGCGGATAGAACTGCACCAGCTTCTGCGCGATCGGGCTGATCGCCTGCGACGGAATCATGTTATTCGGAAAGGGCTGGCCGCTGAAGTAATTGATGAGCGGTACGGGCTGCCCGGTCTGCGGATCGCGAACGCCCGAGAAGTCGCCCGTGCGCTGCGCATCGCTCGGAACCGTCGCCGACTGCGTGACACCCTGGACGTTGCGGAAGCCTTCGTAGTATCCGAAGAAGAAGTCCTTGTTCTTCCGCAGTGGGCCGCCCAGGGTTCCTCCGAACTGGTTCTGTTTGAGCGGCTCCACGGTACTGGCGAAGAAATTCCTGGCATCGAGCGCATCGTTGCGCAGAAACTCATAGAGCACACCGTGTACAGCGTTCGTTCCCGAGCGTGTCACCACGGTGGTCGTCGCACCGCTTGTTCCTCCATACTCGGCGGGCGCCGTCTGCGTCAGAATGCGGAACTCCTGAATCGCATCGACGGGCGTCTTCAGCGCATAACCGCCATCGACGCGATTCACGTTCGTCAGTCCGTTCAGCAGATAGTTATTCGATTCCGGACGCTGCCCGTCGACGGCATAGGCCTGCCCGCCGCGCAGCGAGCCGCCCGCTTCCGCAAGGCCGCCCGTCAGAGGAGCCACGCCGGGCTGCAGTAATCCAAGCTGCGTGAAGTTGCGGCCGTTGAGCGGCAGGTCTTCGAGTTCACGAGTAGTGACCACATTTCCGATCTCGTTCGAACTGGTGTTGACGAGCGGCGATTCCGCATTGACCGTAACCGTATCTTTATCGCGCACGAGTGTGAGAGAAACGTCGATGCGAGCCGTCTGACTGACATTCAGTTGAACGCCGGTTCTCGTGTAACGGCCGAAGTTACTCGCCTCGACCGTCAGAACATACTGACCGGGAGGCAGCGAAAGATGGTAACTTCCGGAACTGGAGCTCTTCTGCGACTGCGTATAACCGTTTGCCGAGTTTGTCACTCTCACGGCGGCGCCGGAGATAACGCCTCCGGACGGATCTGTAATGAGTCCTTCGAGAACAGCGGTCGTATCCTGTGCGGCCGCGACCAGGCAGACCGACAGCAAAGCGAGAATCGTTTTCATTCTGTGACTAACCGAGAGTGTTTCCAGAGTTTAAGACTTTCCAGACACCGCGAACAATAATCGAAATCCATTAGCGTTCCGGCCGGGCATTCTTCGGGTATGATCGGTAGCGATTCGCGAAAGGACATGGACATGCCTCTCGACCCGGGCTTCGTCACCTTCCATGGCTCCGCTTTCACGCTCGGAGGCGAGCCGTTCCGTATCGCCGGGGCCAACAATTACTACCTCGGCTTCGAATCGGACGCCATGGTGCGGCCCGTGTTCGAACTGGCGTCACAGATGGGCCTCAACGCTCTGCGGACATGGGCCTTTCTTGACTGCGGCGCCGCCGTTCCGGGCGCCACGCCCGCAAACGCGAAAGATGGCGTTTACTTCCAATACCTGAACACTGCTACCGGCAAACCGGATTTCAATGACGGCCCGAACGGACTGGAACGTCTGGATCGGACCATCTTCCTCGCGGAACAGCACAGCATCCGTCTGATTCTGCCCCTGATCAACTACTGGGATGACTTCGGCGGCGTGAATCAATACCTGCAGTGGTTCGGACTGACCGGCCGGGACCAGTTCTATCGCGCTCCTCAGGTAAAGGCCGCTTACCGGAACTACGTGGAACATCTGCTGCTCCGCGTCAACACCCGGACAGGCCGGCAATACCGGGACGAGCCTG
>DASZUZ010000353.1:0-3128 GCA_035547415.1 Bryobacteraceae bacterium
TCGGATGCGCTTCGCCGGGTTTTCGGCGAATACCGGGACGCTGCCTGACTTAGCGGACGCCGATTCGGGGTCGAGTGACAAATCCGGGAATCGGGAACGGAATCGCCGGTTCGTTCGGAGAGGCCCCGTTTTCCAGGCCCGGTTTGTCCGGCGCGCTCACCGCGATGTTGCGGAGCGCGATCAACGCCAGCTCAAACCGGTCACCAGCGCCGATCTTCGCATAGAGATGCGAAAGATAGACTTTCACGGTTCCTTCGGTAATTCCCAGCGAAAATGCGATTTCTTTATTGCGGCGTCCCTGCGCGAGCAATCCCATGATTTGCCGCTCGCGCGGCGTGAGAGAAATTCTCTCGCTCGAAAGCAGCCGGCTCTTGAGATCGCGCTCGATCCAGGGATATCCCGCTGCAATCACTCGCAGACACTCCGCGTGCTGCTCGAGACTCGAATTCTTTCCAAGAACGCCCGCCACGCCTGCCGCCACCGCCTGCGAAAGGAACTCCATGGATGCCCCGTCCACCCAGAGAATAATCTTCGCCTTCGGCGCCACGGATCCCAGATTCCGGATGCCATCGAGCGTCAACCCACCCGTGGTTTCGAGCAGGAGAATGTTCGCCGCCCGCATCGCAAGTTGCGACCTGAGCGCCTCCAGAGAGGGCGCGGTCTCCATCTCGAATCCGTCCATGCCTGCCAGCACGGAGCCAAGTCCTGCGATCGCAATCGGGGCGGGACTGTATACGCAGACGAAAATCGTGTTCAATTATATTCTTCTTTGTCTGTAAATATAATCACACAACTTCGACGTTATTGGAAATGACTGCGGAACTCTGAGTGGGTTTTTAATTATTTCCGCCGTACAGGCCCTGTCGAATCGCGCACCATCAGTTCCGGATTAATCAGGAATTCCCGGCGGGATTTGTGCGCCTCTCCGGCATCCGGAGCCAGGCTCATGAACACCGTGTGGCCGATCTGATCGCGCGGAATATGAACAGTGGTGAGTGCGGGATAGCAGAATTCGGAAAGCTGTATATTGTCGAAACCGGTAACGGAAATCTCTTCGGGTACCAGGATCCCGCGTTCCCGAAGTTCTCTGAGCGCCCCCACCGCCATCAGATCGTTTACGCAGATAATGGCAGTCGGCTGCTGCCCCGAGGCCAGCAGTTCAGCGACGCCCTGCCGCCCTCCCTCCAGACTGTCGCTGTCGGCGACCACCCGGACATTCGCCTGCGGACACAGCATCTTAATGGTGTCGAACAGGGCGCGCCGCCGCTCGTCGATGGGACCGAGCACGGCGTGGTGTCCGATGAACCCGAGCTCCTGATGGCCGAGAGTGATCAGATATTCGACAATCCGCTCGATGCCTTTTCGGTAATTGACCCGAATCCTCGTGATATTGCCGCCCGGAGCGCCGACGTCGTAGAACACGATCGGAATGTTACTTTCGGTCAGCTCGCGCACGATCTCGTCATCGATCTCGGAAACGATCGCCGCCAGACCTGCCACGCGGCGGCCGATCATGAGCCGGATACTGGCTGCCAGCTGCTCGGGACGGTAATCGGTGTTGGCGACCAGCACCTCATATCCGTGCGCATGGCAATCCGACTCGACGGCGCGATAAACATCCAGAAAGAAGGGATTACTCAGGTTGGAAACAATCACGCCGAGAGTTCGGCTACGGCCGCCCGCGAGGCTCCGGGCGTGCAGATTCGGATAATACTTCAGCTCCGACATCGCCTTCATGACCCGCGCCCGCGTGGAACTCCGCACTACGTCGACGCCGTTGAGCACGCGGGACACCGTCGCGGTAGAAACGCGAGCCCGCCGGGCCACTTCCTCAAGGCTCATTGCAAGTTATTCTAGCCTGGAATGCAAGGATTCGAGTGATTCTGAGCCACTGGCATTAAAAGGTTTGGAGCAGAATTGAGCTTCCGCCGATTGACAAAAAGGAGCAAAGAAACGACACTGGGACCGCAAGCGATTACATGCTCAGACTTCTTCAGATCGAACACCCCCGGCACGGCCGCAGGATCGCGCTTGCCCGCGATAACAATGAGATTGCGATTCCGGGCGGCGTTTCTTCCGTCTACGAGGCGGCGACGGCTGCGTTCGAACGGAATGTACCGCTCGCGCAATGGATAGGCGCGCTTCCGGTCGAGTCGTCGCTCGCGTATGACGATCTGTATGATGGCAGCTCCGAGTGGCGCATTCTTCCGCCGTTCGATCATCCCGCGGAACCGGCGCGCTGCCTGATCAGCGGCACCGGCCTTACCCATCTTGCGAGCGCCGAAACGCGGCAAAAGATGCACAGCGCCGCCGAGCAGGAAACGGACAGCATGCGCATGTACCGCTGGGGCGTGGAGGGCGGCCGCCCCGAGCCCGGCTCCATTGGTACAGCGCCCGAATGGTTCTATAAAGGCAGCGGCCTCGTTCTCCGTGCGCACGGCCAGCCGCTCGAAGTTCCCACATTCGCCGAAGATGGAGGCGAGGAACCGGAGATTGCGGGCATCTACATGATCGACCCGGCAGGACAACCGCGCCGCATCGGCATGGCGGCCGGAAACGAGTTCTCCGATCACAAGACCGAGCGCCGCAACTACCTCTATCTGGCGCCATCGAAACTCCGGCAGTGTTCTCTGGGACCGGAACTGATCGTCGACCCGGAATTCGACCTGGTCGCCGGCTCCGTGAGCATCGAGCGTGACGGTAAGGTCATCTGGACGAAGGAGATCGGCTCCGGGGAACAGCGCATGTCACACTCCCTGGCCAACATGGAGCACCATCATTTCAAGTTTCCGCAGCACCGGCGGCCCGGCGACGTCCACATCCATTTTTATGGCGCGGACGCTTTCAGCTTCGGGGCCGGACTTGAACTGCGGGACGGGGACGTCGCCGTGATCTCATTCCGCGGCTTCGGAAGACCGCTTCGCAATCCTGTCCGCGTAATCACCGGTCCGGACCAGTTCGTCCCGGTATTACCTGCATAAAGATTCCGGCAGGATCTGGCATTTTTAACACTTCAGGTCTCCTGAATCGTCGGATTGGTTTGTAAAATACGAGTAGTATATGCGCCTTGATGTCTACACATTAGGCGTAATGAGCATAGCCAACCTCGCAGTAGTAACGCTGGCGAC
>DASZUZ010000354.1:0-9267 GCA_035547415.1 Bryobacteraceae bacterium
CCGGTGATATACGACGCGTCATCGGAGGCGAGGAAGGCGACCGCCTTCGCGATCTCCCGCGCCCGTCCAAGCCGGCCCAGCGGAAGCTTCGCGCCTTCCGCCAGGATCTGATCCTCCGTGGCGAAATTCCGCTCCCCCGGCGTGTCGATCCAGCCCGGCTCGATGGCGTTCACGCGGATGCCGTATCGCGCGAGCTCGAGCGCCCACGTTCTTGTCATCTGGTTGACTGCAGCTTTCGCGCCGTTGTACGGCGAGGAGTTCACCTGAGGGATGCTGGCCAGCACCGAGCTGATCGTAATGACGGCGCCTCCTCCCTGACGGGCCATCATCCGACCCGCCAACTGCGTGCAGTGCAAGACGCCCCAGAGCGATGCTGACCAGGTTGCCGCGACGTCCTCGATTTCGAGTTCCAGCAGCGGTTTCCGAACGGTTCCCGCGGCATTGTTGACCAGGATGTCCAGGCCGCCAAGCCGGGAGGCAGCCGTCTGGAATACGCGCTCGACGTCAGCCCGATCACCCACGTCGCAGCGCTCGGACAGTGCACGGACGCCGAACTCGTGAATCGCGGCGAGCGTTTCCACGCATTCGAGCCGATCGCATATCGCGACGTCGGCGCCGCGTTGGGCGAGTTCGATCGCCGTTGCCTGCCCGATTCCCCGCGCGGCTCCGGTCACGAGCGCGCGTTTTCCCGCCAGATTTTTGTCGCTCACAGATGTCTTTTCCGATCAGAGATCCGTCGGGAAGTGGAAGATTTTCTCGAGCCCATGCTCCCGCACGACGTAATTATCTTCGAGCCTTATTCCGCCCCGCAGGGCCTTTGTGTAGATGCCGGGTTCGAGCGTGATCACGTCACCCACCTCGAAGACGTCGTCGGAGCCGGGGATGATGCGCGGCGCCTCATGTCCATGCAATCCAATGCCATGGCCGCCATGGTGCCAGAAGCTGTTTTCGGCGATCGGAAAAGAATCGAGGTGTCGTTTGATCGCGGCATACACGTCGCGCGCTCTGACTCCGGGTTTTACCGCTTCCTCGCCGATACGAACGGCGCCCGTGACGATCTCCCAGGCCTCTTCCTGCAGATCCGTCGGAATACTTGCCGCGAAGGTGCGGCAGGTATCCCCGAAATAAACGTGAGGGGCCGGAAAGAGATCCAATATATAAAGGTCGTTCTTTTCGATAATGCGCGGCGTCGGCGGTCCGCCGCCTCGAATGGCTCGTTCGCCGGCCGCGAAATCGCCGGCCAGCGGGACGAAGGTCCCGGCTTCCAGCACCACGGCCGTCTGAAGATCATTAAATACGTCCAGCTCAGTGCGCCCTTCGACGATCGCATTGCGGGCCGCGCGGTATGCGGCGGCATTCAGGTTCAGAGCCCGGCGAATCTCGTCGATCTCTTCCTCATCTTTCCGTTTACGCAAATCCAGAACGATTTGTGAGGCGTCATGCGGTCCGGCGTTCGGGTATAAGTCGCTCAGCGCCGATTCGACGATGCCCGGTGTGGCGGCGCGTTCCACTCCGTAGCGCGTCACGGTTCCCTTCTGACGGAGAAGATCCTCTCTGAAAAGCACAGCCGCGTCGCGAACAGGCTGGTCGATGACGCGATCGATGGAATAAGTCTCGACGACGATCAGTTCGTCCGCGGCCGCGCTTTGATTGGCGGGCGTGACCAGGACGCTGCGCCCGTCCTGGCGGATTGCGAAGATCACCGGCGCGTCCGCCGCGGCCAGGCTACCCGTGAAATAGTAAGCCGTCCGGAAGTTTCCCGTTACGAACAGATCGAGCCGCTCTTCTTCCATGCGGGCGAGCAGGCGCTGCTGGCGGCGGCGGCAGCCGGAAAGACTCAGCACGATTTCCCCCACGCCTGGCGGAACAGTCTTGCCCAGTTGCCATGGAAAATCCCGGCAATGTCGTCCGGTGAATAGCCGCGCGACCGGAGAATTCCTTCGAGTTTACGGAGATCGGCGATGGTGTCGAGGTCCGCTGGCGATTGTTCCGTTCCGAAGCCGCCATCGAGATCGCTGCCGATCGCGACGTGCCGGGCGTTGCCGGCGAGTTGGCAGATGTGGTCCATGTGATTTGCCACGTCTTCCAGTGTGACGCGCGGCCGGGTCGCGGGGTCGGGAGTCCATCCGGGCGCCAGCATCCAATTGTCAAGAGCCGCGCCAATGACGCCGCCGCGTTCAACGATGTGTCGGATCTGATCGTCGTCGAATTGCCGGTCCCCCGGGGTCAGCGCCCGGCAATTGTTGTGGCTGGCGAGGACAGGCCCGTGAAACAGCCTGGCGGCCTCCCAGAAGCTCTCGTCGGCCAGGTGGGTCAGATCGAGAATCATGCCGAGGCCCTCCATGACGCGCAGGAGGTCGCGTCCCTGCGCCGTCAGCGGACCCGAACAGCCGGTGCCGTGAGCGTAGGCGCTGGGACCGTAGTGGGCAAGGCCGAGTGCGCGCAGCCCATCGTTATACCAACGTTCGGCGTCGGCGGGCGTGAGAATCGGGTCCGCGCCTTCCATGCTGACGATGAATCCGAGCGGCTCGTCCCGATTCGACTCCGATTGCCAGGCAGCGAAGCTGGATTCGAAGGCGGCAAGGTCGGTGAGAATACGGCAGACCCCGAGCGCCTCGAGCTGCCGGTAATAGGCGAGTTGTCCGCGCGCGACGGCGCAGGCGATCTCCTGGGTTCGGAAATCCAGATTCGGATAATTGCCGCGAGGATTGCGGCGGGCGAGCAGCGTCACGACGCTGATACCGACGCGTCCCCGGCGCAATTCCGGAAAAGAAACCGTGTTCCTGCCGCGACCCGGGCCTTCCATGCCGGCTTCGGAACGCCGGATTTCACTGACGGGAAGGTTCAGGTTGCGATTCCAGCCGAGCGCATTCCAGGCGAGATCGAGGTGCGAATCGATAATCAGCAAAGCGCTTTAAAGTCTAACGCGGCGGCTGATTGCGCCGTCAGTCCAGTTGCTCCGGAGCGGGCCGGAAGCCGCTGTCCATCATGATCTGCGCAGCTCGGTCGCGCACTTCCGGCAAGACATAAAAGAACGCTCCCACGCGCGTACGCCGGAAGATCACGCCTCCCTGATACTCGTCGGCTTCGACGGCATAATCGATCCCGGCGGACGTGAAAATCTCTTCGAGCCGCGTCGCGTCGCGCAGCCGCTTCGCAATGAAAATGAGTCTGGGCTCGCGGCCTTCAAAGTAATCCGGGTCCTTTTTCATGAGAAGAATGCCGTAGGCAAAACACTATGTTAGGCAATGGCGCTCAGCGACGAAGAAGAACTGTACTGGCTCGCTTTGCGGCTCGTGCCGGGATTGGGCGCGCGCCGCTCCAATATGTTGCTGGAAAGATTTCACACCCCGCGCGCCATCTTTCGGGCATCGCCCAGCGAACTCGAAGGCGCCGGTCTCGCCGGAGCGCTCGCGCGGTCGATTTCGAGCGGATGCAGTTTTGACGACGCGGCAGGTCAACAGCAGTTGCTTCGCGCCGCCGGGGCCGAACTGATTCCTCTCGACGACGAACGATATCCCGAGCCGCTACGCCAGATCTATGACCCGCCTCCTCTTCTGTTCGCCCGCGGCCGGACGGAACTGCTCTCTTCCGTGTGCCTGGGTGTGGTCGGAACCCGCCATCCGACTCCGTACGGCGTCAACGCCACGGAACGCCTGGCTGGCGACCTCGCTCGCGCGGGGATGACGATTGTCTCCGGGATGGCCCGGGGGATCGACACGGCTGCCCACAAAGCGTGCCTGGCGGCCGGTGGTTCGACAATTGCAGTACTTGGCTGTGGGGTGGACGTTGTTTATCCTTCGGAGAACAAGAAGATCGCCGCCGAGATCGCCAGCAAGGGGCTGATCGTCTCCGAGTTCCCGATGACCGCGACAGCTTTCCCGCAGAACTTTCCGCTCCGGAACCGCGTGATCAGCGGCATCAGTTGCGGTCTGCTGGTGGTGGAGGGGGCACAGTACAGCGGCTCGTCGATAACGGCTCGTCTCGCCATCGAACAGGGCAGGGAAGTGTTCGCGGTTCCGGGCAATATTACCTCGCGTATGAGTTGGGGGCCGAATCTCCTGATCAAGCAGGGGGCGAGGCTGGTTCAGGACTGGAATGACGTTGTTGTCGAGCTACCCCAGCCCGCGCAGCGCCGCCTGATCGATGAAGGAAGACAGCGGCTTTTGAATCAGGGACTTGCAGCGGGGTCTGAAACCTCCCCCGGGTCGGCCGCATCAGATCGAAGCGAACCCGGACCACAAGGGCTGGCCGCCCGGAGGGTGTTGGAACGGCTGAAGCCGGACACCGCTACCCATCTCGATTCTCTGGTCGAAACTCTGGAAGATACGTCGCCGTCCGAGATCATTGCGGCGCTGTTCGAACTGGAGATGCTTGGTCTGGTGCGCCAACAACCCGGACGGAACTTTGTTAAAGTGTGGTAGCCCGCACGCCGGTGTCTCACCACCGTTCCGGCTGGCTGTAGTGGAACCGTGGTTTATTCTGAGAAGGCAGTTGGGTATATGGCAAAAGCTCTGGTAATCGTCGAGTCGCCGGCGAAGGCAAAAACGATCAATAAGTATCTTGGCAAGAACTTCGTCGTCAAGGCGTCGCTCGGTCATATTAAGGACCTCCCGAAGCGCGATCTTGCGGTGGACGTCGACAACGGTTTCCGGCCGAAGTATGAGGTGATCGAGGGCAAGAAGAAGCTCATCCAGGAACTGAAGGATGCGGCGAAGAAGGTCGAATCCATCTACCTCGCGGCTGACCCCGATCGCGAGGGCGAAGCGATCTGCTGGCATCTCCAGGAAGAACTGAAGCCGAAAAAGGCGACTGCGGACGGGCCGCAGATCTTCCGGGTGATGTTCAACGAGATCACGAAGAATTCCATCCAGAAGGCCTTCGAGAAGCCGGCGATGGTGAACGGCAACCTCGTGGATGCCCAGCAGGCGCGGCGGGTGCTCGACCGGCTCGTCGGGTATAAGATTTCCCCGCTGCTCTGGGACAAAGTGCGCCGTGGACTTTCGGCTGGCCGTGTCCAGACAGTAGCCGTCCGGGTGGTCGTGGAACGCGAGCGTGAAATCCGCGCTTTCGTGAAGCAGGAGTACTGGACGCTCGACGCGAATCTGGCGGCTAAAAAGACGCCCTATTTCGACGCCCGGCTGATCCGGAAGGGTGAGGAGACGCCGGAAATCCCGGATCAGGCTACGGCGGACGCACTGGTCGCCGACCTCGGCGATGCGAAGTTTGTCGTTCGCTCGGTGGGGACGAAGGAAAAGAAGCGCAACCCGGTCGCTCCTTTTATTACATCGACGCTGCAGCAGGATTCATCGCGCAAGCTCCGGTTCAGCGTGAAGCGCACCATGATGCTGGCGCAGCAGCTTTACGAAGGCGTGGAACTCGGCAAGGAAGGCTCGGTCGGCCTCATTACTTATATGCGTACCGATTCGACCCGGGTCAGCGACGAGGCTCTTGCGGAGGTGCGCGGCTTCATCGAATCGAAGTATGGCAAAGAGTATCTGCCCGGCTCGGCCAACGTCTACAAATCCAAGAAGGACGCGCAGGACGCTCACGAAGCGATTCGCCCCACGTCGGCCCTGCGCACGCCGGACGATGTCGCTCCGTTTCTGGCCGAAGATCAGCTCAAGCTCTATCGTCTGATCTGGATGCGCTTTATCGCGTCCCAGATGAATCCGGCGCTTTTCGACCAGACCACCATTGACACCGCGACCACCGGGAAAAGCGGCGTGGATTACACGTTCCGGGCTACGGGTTCGGTGTTGAAATTCGACGGATTTCTGGCGGTTTACGAAGAGGGCAAAGACCAGAAAGACGAAGAGGACGAGGAACTCAGGCACAAACTTCCCGCCGTTACCCAGGGCGAGGAACTCAAGCTGCGGGCTCTGAAGCCGGAACAGCATTTCACCGAACCGCCTCCTCGCTACACGGAAGCCACACTGGTGAAGAAACTGGAAGCCGACGGAGTGGGACGCCCATCCACCTACGCTTCCATTCTCTCGACGATTCAGGAACGGGAATACGTCACCAAAGAAGGCGGGAAATTCAAGCCCACCGAACTCGGCATGGTGGTGACCGATCTTCTTCTCGAAAGCTTCAACGACATCTTCGATGTGCGTTATACGGCGCGCATGGAAGAGGAACTCGACGAGATCGAAGACGGCAAGCTCGACTGGCGTGAAGCCATGGGCGGCTTTTATGAGCGATTCCTGAAGGATCTCGAGAACGCCGAAACCCACATGACGGACATCAAGCGGATGGAGAAACCCACCGATTTGACGTGCGACAAATGTGGTAAACCGCTGGTCATCAAATGGGGAAAGCACGGGAGTTTCCTTGCCTGCACGGGATATCCCGAATGTACTTATACCCGCGAATTGACCGTCGATCTACCCGATATCGACAAGGCGGATCTGGCCGAGCAGGGCGACGAAGAATATTGCCAGAATTGCGGCCGTCCCATGGTGCTCAAGAAAGGGCGGTTCGGGACGTTCTACGCCTGCTCGGGATATCCGGACTGCAAAACAACCAAGCAGATTGGCGGATCGCAGAAGAAAGCCGATGTGGTCCTCGACGAGAAATGCCCCCAGTGCGGCAATAACCTCGTCCAGAAGTTCGGCCGCTTCGGTGAATTTACCGCATGCAGCAATTATCCCGGGTGCAAGTACGTCAAGCAGAAGACCATCGGCGTGAAATGTCCGGAATGTTCCGAGGGCGAAATTGTCGAGCGCCGCTCGAAACGCGGCAAGACCTTCTACGGATGTAATCGTTACCCGGACTGCGATTTTGTCGCGTGGGCCCGGCCTGTTGCGGAGAAATGCCCGGAATGCGGAAGTCCTTACCTGACGGAGAAATATCTGAAGGCTGGCGCTTTCCTGCAGTGTCCGGCAAGCGGGTGCAAATATAAGCGGGAGATGCCGCCCGCTGAAGTCCCGGCGGAAACGCTGGCCAGTTAATTTTCCGTTTCCGCTACATTCCCTTCCTGCTCAGCCGGATCTTTCCCAGGTCCGGCTTTTCCATATAGGTATTTTTTCCTCCAAAAAAATCTGAGAAAAATTCCGCGTCGATATACCATTATCCCAGTATTGGGAAATAATATAAAACGCGGAGGCGGGTAGGGTAGCGACCCGCAGGGGAACGGAGACGTCGGCATGAAAGCCCAGACAATCGATATCCAGCAGTCTACCGGACGAATTCTGTCATCACCGATTTTTCGGCCAGGCGGAAAGAAGCTGTTGGCGAAGGGACATATCCTTCGCGAAGAAGATATTCGGATACTCCAGTCGGAAGGCATGGACCGGATCTGGGTCGCCGAACTGGAAGAAAATGAAATCCCGGAAGACGAGGCTGTGTGTGGGATCGCCGCGGAAATGGCGTGCGGCTGTTATGAAATTCAGATTGCTCCGGGGGGGCGCGCCAATCTGCTGGCGACGGAAAATTGCTGCGTTCTGGTTGACGATGATTTGCTACGGAAGATGAATTGCACCTCTGGCGTGGTCATTGCAACGACGGTGAATTTCAGCTACGCGGCGGCAGGGCAGCGGATTGCGTCGGTGAAGAGCGCGCCTTTTGCGGTATCCCGGTCCGATTTCGAAGGGGCGCTAAATATGTTGCGCGAGTGCGGCCCCATTATGCAGGCGCGCCCGGCGCGCGGCGCGGCGATCGGCGTCCTCTATTGCGATCCGATCAATGGCGATCGCGCAAAGGTTCTGTTCGAATCGGTGGTTCGGCAGAAGCTTGAGCGTTTCGGAATTCGTTCGCATTTCGCCCTTACGGTGCTTGAAAACGAGGAGCATGTGGCGCGGGGAATACAGCAACTCGCGCGCTCCAATCCGGCCGCGATCCTGATCGCATCCACCACGGCGCCAGCGGGGCCCGGCGATGTCGTCGGACGGGCGATGGAAAAAATCGGCTGCCAGATCGAGCGATTTCTCGCGCCGGTTGAGCCGGGGAATCTGTTGCTGATGTCTTATAAGGACAACATTCCGCTGGTCTCCGCTCCCGGTTGCTTCCGGTCGTTGAAGCCCAATGTCGTCGATCTGCTCCTGCCGCCACTCATGGCGCGCTATCGCGTTTCCACCTGGGAAATCGCCTGCCTCGGGCACGGCGGACTTCTGGGCTAAAAAGTTCCCGCACGTAATACTCCTCCGAATTACGGTGCGGCGGAATGCGGGCCGGGTTATTCGCGTGACTCCGGCCCGCCTCTTTTTTCAGCTCCGCCAAAAACGTTCAGAGTCCCGGGGCGCCCGGTGTTTCACGTCAGGTCGAGCGTTTGAATCTCCGGATCGCCGGCTTCAAAGCGCACTGGCGCGACAGCGCCGCGTCGCCGCCATGCGAGGACAAGCAGAATCGCCGCAACGGCGAAGAGCAGACCCGCCATGGACGGTTCGCTCTCGAGGCGTTTCTCCAGATCCGCCATCGTGAAGCTGTAAGTTGTGAAGCCGAACAGGTGCAGCCCCGCGAGGTATGCAAGATCAGCCGCTCCGGCAAACCAGGAGCAGGTGAAAGGGACCTTGTCGAAACGCCAGAAGAACACCTCGACCAGCAGGGCTCCGGCGATCAACTGAAACACGGAATGAAAGAGACCGGCGCTCCATCCCCAGGCGGTGATTTCCAGGGGCATGAACAGCAGGACGATCGGGATCGGGCCGCTGACGAGCACGCGCTTCCGGGCGGCAAGGCGGGCCATCTCGCCCCATCCGGATTCCGACAGTTGGAAGAGCCAGTTGGCCGCCGGTTCCGCGGGAAACTGAAACGAGCCACGGAAACCGGAGATCACGAAGAAGGTAACCAGCAAGGGAAAGCCCCGGAGCCCGTCCGGCGATATGCCCGGCCGGCCGCCTTTGAATACGATCATCACGAGAAGCCCGAGCGCGACACCGGCGCTCCAGTACGTCGCCAAAAACAGGCGGTGCTTCGTGCTTCGGCCGAGCATCTGACCACTGAAGCAAAAAATTCCTCGCTCCTCGGGTGAGCGGAGCAGAAATTCGAACACCGGGGAGAGCCGCACTGAAGTTTTTTGCGTCAGTGTCTCGTCGGATTCGAGAGTTCGCCGGTAATGCCGGCGAAATCCCGTTGCCCACGTGACACAAAATAACGAAATCGCGGCCGCCAGCGCTTTCAACCCAAAGACGCCCAGCGACACGAGCACCGGGTCGGGATCAGGCAGCGTCATTTCGCAGATGCCCACGAACCAGTACGGCGGGAAACTGCGAAGCCATTCCGGATGCCTCTGGGCCAGCGGCCGCATCGCCATGGAATAAATGGGAA
>DASZUZ010000355.1:0-1674 GCA_035547415.1 Bryobacteraceae bacterium
CTATTCGAACGCTTTCGAGTTCGCGCTGAAGATGATGGAAACGTCATACGTTGTAGCGGAACGCTTCTCGTCAGCCGATTTCCTCCACGGACCGATCGCGATGGTGGAACCCAACTTTCCGGTTTTCCTGTTCGCGCCGTCCGGCCCGACGTGGCCGTCCATGCAGGAGATGCTGGTGAAACTGCGGGAACTGAAGGCGGAAACGGTGGTGATCACGGATCGCAGGAATCCCGCGGCCGCGAATCTCGCGCCGCGCGTGATCTCCGTTCCGTCGCGCGTCGCCGAACTCTACACGCCGATTCCTTACATTATTCCCGCCCAACTCTTCGCGGCTGCGCTCGCGGCGGAGAAGAATCTGGATCCGGACCGGCCGAGAACACTGAGCAAAGTAACGCGGACATTGTGACCCGGTCTGGACTCTGCATTGCTCGGATTGCGGCAACTGCACTGTCCGAGAGGAAGATCTGGAATGGAAAAGCGACGAATCGGATCCCTCGACGTATCGGTAGCCGGACTTGGATGTAATAACTTCGGATGGCGGATCGGCCCCGACGAATCGAAGGCGACGCTGTTCGCCGCCCTCGACGCGGGCGTGAATTTTCTCGATACGGCCGATGTCTATGGGGCGGGGAAGAGCGAAGAATATCTCGGGAATGCGCTGGGCGACCGCCGGAAAGAGGTCGTGCTTGCGACAAAATTCGGGATGGAGATGGCTGGTCAATCCGGCGGCAGCCCCACTTACGTGCGCCAGGCTGCCGATGCGAGTCTACGGAGGCTGAAGACGGACTGGATCGATCTCTATCAGATTCATAAGCCGGATCCGAAGACGCCGATCGCCGACACGCTCGGCGGCCTCAACGAACTGGTCCGGGCGGGGAAGGTGCGGGAAATCGGGTGCTCGAATTTCAGCAGCGAACAGCTGCGGGAGGCAAATGACGCAGCGGGCGCAATGGGCCTGGCTCGTTTCGTCAGTGTGCAGAACGAATACAGCCTGTTCCATCGGGAACCGGAGGAGAACGTTCTTTCCGAATGCCAGCGTCTCGGGATCGCATTCATCCCGTACTTTCCGCTTGCCAGCGGCCTGCTTACCGGCAAGTACCGGAAGGGGCGGCCTCTGCCGGAAGCGAGCCGGGGTAAAGATCAATGGGGCCCGAAAGTATTCACGGACGAGAATCTCGAAGCGGTGGAGCGATTCGCGCGCTTCGCGGAAACGCGGCATCACACGCTGCTTGAACTCGCCTTTTCCTGGCTGCTGGCGCACGATGTCGTGGCTTCGGTTATCGCCGGGGCGAAAACGCCGCAACAAGCCACCGCGAATGCGGGGGCGGCCAACTGGCGCCTCACGGCGGAAGAACTGAGTGAGATCGACCGCATTTTTCCCGATGGAGAAGTGTAGCTTCAGCGATCGGAGCAGGATGGCGCGATCGATTGCAGATCGCTGGTGTTGATCCGGTCATCGCCCGGCTGCCGGATCAGAAATCCTTTGGCGACGACTTTATGATGCGCCGGCGGGTGGGTGTTCGCGGCCGTTGCATCCATCAGGCGGAATGTGTGGGCGCCCGGAGACTGGGCGGCAAGCGCCTTCAGTTCGTCCGGCGATGACTCCTTCGGGTTTCTCGTGCGGACGGGCTCGGTGGCTTTCGTCAGCATCCATTCGCCATCGGCGCGTTGCGA
>DASZUZ010000356.1:0-11285 GCA_035547415.1 Bryobacteraceae bacterium
GGCAGCCAGTTACTCACGGACATCTCGGTAGAGAGCCCTGGCGTCGGTCTCTGGGGCCGGTTGCGGCCGGGTGTCAATCCAAAGGCCGCTGAAGACGAACTACGGTCACTGGCCGCGGAACTTCGACGCCGCTTTCCCGCGGCCATCTGGGAGGACGAGCGATTACCCGGCGAGCCCGGCGGGTACGCCACCAGTGTCATCACGGGGAATCGTCGCGGCACGGGAGCCGAGGAGCGCGAACCCGTATACCCGGTCTTCGCATTGATCGGAACGCTCACGCTGATGATCCTCACCGTGGCCTGCGGTAATCTCGGCACCATGCTGCTGGCGCGCGGGGTGGCTCGCCAGCGCGAACTGGCGATTCGCGTCGCCATCGGAGCCGGCAGCGGCCGATTGATTCGCCAGTTGTTCACGGAGAGCCTCCTGCTTGCCCTGCTTGGCGCTGCCTCGGGTCTGTATCTGGGTGTGATGGTCCTTCGCGGTC
This sequence comes from Bryobacteraceae bacterium, assembly GCA_035547415.1. Taxonomy (GTDB): domain Bacteria; phylum Acidobacteriota; class Terriglobia; order Bryobacterales; family Bryobacteraceae; genus BOG-234. The sequence goes on from DASZUZ010000356.1 coordinate 485, forward strand.
TTCTGGCTTCCACGGATGCTCCGGCGTGGCTGGACGCCTCGCCGGATTGGCGCGTTATCGCGTTCGCTGTGGTCGCGGGTTTCGCCTCCGCGATTCTGTTCGGGCTGGCGCCGGCTCTGCAGGTCGGCCGTCAGCGACGCCGTGCTCACAGGACAAGACAAATTCTGATCGGCGCTCAGGTTGCCGCCAGTTGCGTGCTGCTGATCGTGACGGGACTCCTGGCGAGAGCGCTCTACAATGCTACTTCCAGCTCTCCTGGTTTCGAATACAAACAGGTTGTTTCGATCTCGCCGGAACTCGCTGGAAACGGTTATTCGCCTGACCGGGCGCGATCTTATCTCGAGGCGCTGGAGCAGCGGCTTCGCACTGTTCCCGGTGTGCAGTCCGTCTCGCTTGCTCTGACTTCTCCGCTGGGTCACATAACAATCACAAGCGGGATGGACCTGAACGGCCGTCATGTGGATTTCCAGATCAATCACGTCAGCTCCGATTTCTTCCGGACCATTGGTATACCGATCCTGCGCGGCCGCGAGCTGCGGCGGTACGAACGGCGCGTTGCCGTTATCAGCGATGCGATGGCCCGCCAGCTCTGGCCTGGAGAGGATCCTTTGGGGAAGAGCTTTACGTTGGGCGACACGTTCACTGTTGTGGGAATCGCGGGCAATGTGCGTTCCGTTCGATTCGGCGAGGCGGAAACGGTACAAGCGTATTTTCCGATCGAGCCAGGCAAGGAGCCTTCACTTTCGGTGTTGGTGAAAACCGCTGGTTCTACTCGGGATCTCGCGAGAGCCGCGGTCAACGCCGCCAGAAGCCTGGATCCGAACACGTTTCCCGCCGTGGAGCTTCTGAGCGGCGCCTGGCGTGCCCGCATCCAGGGCGCGGAGTACAGCGCGATGGCGGTCAGCGCCATGGGTTCCGTCGCGCAGATTCTGGCCTGCTTTGGAATCGTCGGACTGATCTCCTACGCGGTTTCGCAGCGCACCAGAGAGATCGGAATTCGGATGGCGCTGGGTGCGAAGCCCACGCAGGTGCTGGCTGTCGTCCTTGGTCATATCTCCCGCCCGGTCCTGACAGGGCTGGTCATCGGAATCGGGGCCGCCGCCGGACTCGCTCAATTCCTGCGCGGGAGGCTCTACGGCATCAGTCATCTCGACCCGGCCGCGTACTTCTTCGCGATCGTAGTCTTCGCCCTGACCGCGGCGGTCTCCGCTGTGCTGCCGGCGCGGAAAGCCTTGCGCATCGATCCTTTCCGCGCTCTTCGTCATGACTGAGGCGCGCTGGAGAGCGGACGAGCCGCTGTGGAGACCGTTTTCCCGCGCGGCCTAACGCGGAGTTCTGACGATGGCGAATTCCAGCGTAGTCGTTTCGTTCTCCAGGATGATCCTGTCACCGCTAATCCGAACCTGCCGGACCAGCGGCAGCGCATCGAAGTATGCCCTCTCCAGCGCCATCAGATCGGCAGGTCCCGCCAGTTGTGTCGCCGTGGGCGGCTGCAGGTTGATTTTCCCGTCCGGTGTTGTCGTGAAAACGCCTGCATAATTGTTCACCGCGGATCGTCCCGAGAATTGCCCTCCGCTCCGGAAGGTCAGAGTAATCGAAACGCCGGCAGGCAGCGTGATCTCCTTCCCGTTGCTGACGAACCTCACGAGGACCAACTCCATATTGAGCACTTCGGAAAGCTGCTGTATCGCCGTGGTTCGCGTAAACAGAATCCTCGTCGTATGGTCCGCCGACTCAAGGGTAACTCCGCCATCGAAATGAATGGAGCCGGTTGCTTCGAGAGCGCTGAGAAATGCGGCCTCGGCCGCCATTCGCTGGGGGTCTCCGGTGAGTTTCGTGAGCGCGAAGCCGGGCGTCTCGAGCCGCAGGCTGCCATCGGGCGCTATTTTGATTTTGGCAAAGTACTGATTGACGCCCGCATAACCCGATATCACACCACCGCTGTGAAAGCTGATTGTCGGAGCGGGATCCGCCGCAAACGTCACGCGAGATCCGTTTACGAACGCCTCGCTGAGCTGGTACTCTGCGTCCTGGCTCCTGAATGATTCGGAACGGACATGGATAGCCGACGGAACCTGAGCGACCAGGAATCCGGCCGCGGAACACAGTGTCGCCAGAAGCCGCCAAACCATTTGTCGATCGCGTAAGGTATTCATGAATCCTTCGTCTCCTTTCGCATCTGACCGCCATAGCCAGCCGCTGAATCCACGTTATTACGAAAAAGGACAAGCCGGCGGTCCGTTGACCGCCGGCTGTCGCCAGGAGTTTCCCGGCCTGTCAAAGGCATGCTGAGGGTACCGAGCCGCACGCGGAACCCACGAGCGAAACGATGTTATTGGTCGTGAACGGGCTGGCTCCCATTTCTTTGGGCGACGTGGAGGTGGAACCCCAGCTGGTTACGCCCACTACGATGTTCGGAGATGGCGCCCCGCCATTCGTCTCACCAGTCAGCGTGGGTGCGATTCCAAAGTTCACCACCCACGGGCCGCCGCTCGACCCGCCGTTCATGTTCGAACCGATCACGGTGTTATTGGAAAGCGAAGAGTTCGTGTAGCCGTACGAGTCATCCCGCTCCATCAGAGAGGCGCTGTCGAGCCCCGCCGGATAGCCAAGCTGTGTGATCTCAGTGATGGTTCGGGTGAATCCATAGCCGTTCCAGCCATATCCAAACCACCCGGTGAATGTTCCCACGTAGGTACTGCCGGTCGGGTTCAGGATCAGAACCGCCACATCATCGGGGCAAACGACGCCAAACTGGGCGCAGCCATCCGTGCCGTTAAAGTAAGCGGTCTTGATCCACGCCTGACGCACGGTCTGCACTCCGAACGGCGCGCTCCCGCCGCGATAGCCCGGCACAAAACGCCAGTTACTGTAGAACTGGCTTCGGCCGTAATTGGCGACGCAGTGCGCTGCGGTCACGACGATTCCGCGCTTGATCATCGACGCGGAGCAGATGAAGCTGCCGGAGCCGATATTGAAAAACAGCTTTCCGGCAGCGCTGTACGGGTATGACCTGTTGGTGGCAAGGCCGTTCAGGTCCGCCCGCGCCGTGCTGAACGGGTGATTGCTGGTCCCGAAGTCCTGTGAGGCGAAGCCGTCTTCTGTTCCGGTTTCTGGCGCGCCAAGAAATACGGGGCTCTGCGTACCGACGCCCTGACCGCCGGCGGAATAACCCGGAGTTCCCGCCGCATGGGGGGCGGTCAGCGCCGATAACAGGGACTGGGTTGCATCCGTTGTGAAGCCAACCGGAAGAGGCAGTGGCTTCGCCTTCACGAAATCTACACCACTCAGTGGAGGGCCGGCATCCGGTACGTTGATCATCGTAAATCCGTTGATGCTCTTTACCTGCGCTGTTGCCTGCCCGACGCAGATGGATCCAAGGGCCGCAAAGGCCAGCATTGCGCTCAAATGCGTCCTGCCAACTTTCACGAAGCTCATAGCCGTTTTTGACATCGATCTTCTCCTTTTTTATTCCAGCTGGATTTCTTAAATTCGCTTGCTGGATATGCGATAGTGTTTGAGCAATGACGGGACGTTGCCGGAGAAATTAAAAACTCTTCCACTCGGTCTGTGGCATCGGTTCCAAAAAAGCCTTCTGCCGGGCGAGCGAGACTGCGCTGCGTGTGAACGAATCCGGCGAAGTTGAATACGCCTTGCAAATCGCTCCGGTCGCCGCCTGCATGCATGCAGGAGCCAGACGTTTTGTTGATGTTTTCCTGTCGTGATGCGGAAAATCGATTCCATCGAAAGCGAGTGCAAGCGGGCCGGCATTCGAAATCCTGTTCACTTTCTGAATCCTTTATCGCGACAATTTCCCGCGGTCATCGTCTTTTTCAACGCGCCGTGTTCGGCCTTTTGTGCGACGAGACTTTCGATAGGCGCATTGGTCCCGATAACCCTTCTTAGAGAAGACGGTATAAGACGATTGCACTATCGGCCAGCCTTGTCGGCCTCTGTTGCCTGTCGGGATATGAGGTGGGCGTGCGAGTACCGGACATGCGCCAGGCTCGCGCGGATGGGACGCGCCTTGTCACTGACGCCGCTGTCGCCGCCGGACAGACTGCCTGCCGCAGGGATCCACGCTTATGTAATGGATCCGCCTGCATCGGCAAGTGACTGATCCGGGCGCATCGGTTCCACTCGTGCATCACGGTGTAACCCTACGCCCGGGACCGGGCAGCGCGTTTATCGGTTTCCGAACTGCGGCGTTTATGCGACCTGCCCGATCGCCGTACCGGGCGGGATGTTCTGGTTCACGTTGAAGAAGTTACCCGGATCGTATTTAGCCTTGATCTCGGACAGCCGCTCGTAGTTCTCCCCGTATGTAGCGCGAATGCGGTCCTCGCCTTCTTCCATCATGAAATTCACGTAGGCTCCGCCGGCGCCGAAGGGATGCAGCGCCTCCCAGTATTCTTTCGCCCAGCCGGTGATGCGATCCCGGTTGGCGGGGTCCGGGTCAACGCCCACGATCACCTCACTCCAGATGGCATCCCGGTAGTTCCAGGGAGTTTCTCCGCTGGGGGGCCTGTGCGCGGCGCCGTTGATCGGATACAGGTGCATCGTGGAGTGCATCGTGGGCAGTTGCGAGCCGTGTCTGATATGGAGATCGATTGCCTGATCGCCCAGTTCCCTGACGAAATCGGCCTTCCAGTACCACTGCAGCCCGGGAGGATAGAGGCCGTCGAACATGCTCTGGAGCATGGGGAAAGGCATTGGCGCGAAGAATTCAAACGCCGGCCGGCGGTAGGTCCGGAGCGGATCCAGTATCTCGTTGGCCTGATCCATGGACGCCGTGCAGCACCAGACGATCCCGCACATTTTCTTCAGATGAAGCGGTTCGGGGAACGGCGGCGCGGGCGGCACGGTCATGATTGCGAAAAAGCCGTTAATATCTTCCGGCGCGGAGACAATGAACTCGCGGTACCACTTCATAATGTCGGCTGCCTCATCGAGCGGCCACAACATCGGTCCGGCGCATACCGTGTGAACAGGATGCGCCCGAAACAGAAAGGACGTAACGATGCCGAAGTTGCCTCCGCCACCGCGAATGGCCCAGAACAGATCGCTGTTTTCTTCCGGGCTCGCCGTCACAAACCTGCCGTCGGCCAGAACCACGTCCGCGGAAAGAAGATTGTCAATGGTAAGACCGTACTTCCTCGTGAGGTGCCCCATGCCGCCGCCGAGGGTGAGCCCGCCCACGCCGGTGGTGGAGATGATGCCCGAAGGAACCGCCAGCCCGAACGCGTGCGTGGCGTGATCGACATCTCCCCAGAGCGAACCCCCGCCTGCCCGGACTGTCCGCGCCCCGGGATCGACATGGACGTAGCGAATCGGCGAGAGGTCGATCACGAGGCCGTCATCGCACACGCCCATGCCGCTGGCGCTGTGGCCGCCACCCCGAACCGACACGCGTAACCCGTTCTCGCGGCCAAACCGCAGGGCGGCGATGACATCGGCCGCATCGGCGCACTTCGCAATCAGGGCTGGCTTCCGGTCGATCATGCCGTTGTAAACCTTTCGGGCCCCGGCATAGGACGGATCGTCCGGTGAGATCAATTCTCCGCGCAATTGAGCCCGGAATTGTGTGATCGTATCGCTCTGCAACATATTTACCTCCAGTTCCCGTACATCGCCGGGATGCCTTCAATCTGGCAGTTCGGGCGTTCCTGAAGCGTTCCGCGAAAGAGGAAATTCGCGTTCCGCCGCGCAATGCCGCCGATCTGACAAGGCGGCGCCAGCGCAAAAAGAAGGATGTCCGGTATCAGAGAGTGGCACGCTTGACGGCTGTGCCGGTGGCTCCGCCCAGCAGGTGACGGGCATCACGCAATTCTTCCGTCTCGAAGCCCTCGGTGAACTGGTCGTATAGAGCCGCGAGTGTCGCCCGAGGGAAGGCTGGATCGGAATTCGTCTGGCAGATCCGCACCGCGGCTCGCAACGCCAGCAACCGCGCGCCCGTCTGCTGCGCCGCATCGAACGCCCGCCGATAGCTCGCCAGCGCCTGCGCGTGATTGCCATCCTCGAGCAGCAGATCGCCGTGGATCCGGTGCAGATGCGGGGCCGCCCAGACTTCTCCGTTCTTGCTTTGGAACGCCAGAGCGTTCGAGATGTGGGCCAGTGCTTCGCGCATCTTTCCCGTGCGCGCGAGAAGCTGCGCCAGCAGAGCGTGGTAGAAAGGCAGCCGAAGCTCGGCTCCCGTGGCCCTGAGGGCGTCAAAGCCCTTTCGAAGCCGCGAGATCCCCCGGTCCGAGTCGCCTTGCATCGCGCTGGCCCAGCCCGCGATAATGTCCGCGACCGACAGGTAGTAAGCAAAGTCGTAACGGCCGCAGATTGCGCCGGCCTCTTCCGCGCGAGCCACGGCCTGGCCGGGATCCCGTCGAAAGACGTGCAGCATTGCCGCATAGGTCAGGGCAATAGCCAGTCCGAACGGGTGCGCCTCGCTGGCTCTGGCGATCGTTTCCTCGCTCACCGCGAGCGCCTGGTCGGGATACCCGCGATGCCAGAGCACATGGGCTATATAAGCGCGGCAGAACAGCCCGATTTCCGGAGTAGCGAACAGCGCAAGCTCGGACGGAGCGCAGTTCGCGTGGTCTGCCAGCCCGTTCTCCATGTACTCCTGCGACAACCCGAAGTGGCCCAGATGAAAATGAACGCTGCCAAGCACGAACCGTCCGGCCATCGATGAAACCGCGCTGTTGTCATCCACGGCAAGCCGGAGCAACTCCTCCCCGAGCTGCATTGCTTTCTCAAACTCGGCGCGTACGGCATGGAAGATCCAGGCGCTGCTCAGGACCGGCACGCCCTGGGGCCTAGCCCTCAATTCCCGGAACAGGGAGACGGCGCGCGCGGAAGTTTCCCCGACTTCAGGGGCGGCATAGCCGAGCGTCGTGAAAAGGGTACGTTCGAGGGCAACAAGCAGCTCGAGTTCCTGTTCTTTGCGGCGCGCGGAGGCGGGCAAGTCGCGGCAGAGCGCCACCGCGCGCCGAAGCGCGGCCGCGGCTTCGCTGTCGGCATAGCGTTGATGAGCTACCGTGGCGGCATCGCGGTAGTGGCGAATCGCTTCTTCCGCCATGTCACCCGCCGCGTAGTGGGCGGCCAGGTGGCCCGACACGCTCTCTGATTCCCCGGAGTGAAGCTCCTCGATCGCCCGGGCGATACGCCGGTGGAGAAAACGTTTGCGCACGGGGCTCAACTCCGCGTACGCCACTTCGCGAAGGCGGTCGTGCGTGAAATCGTATTCCCTGCCGCCTTTGCTTTCAATGATGCGCCGCTGCCACAACTCGTCGAGGGCCCGCGAGAGGCTGTCTTCATCCCAGTCGGTGGCCTTCGCGAGCAGGTCAAAGGAAAACGCCTGCCCGATAGCGCCGGCGAATCCGGCGAGTTCGTAGGCGGAAGTGGACAGTTGAGACAGGCGCGCGACAATCACGGCATGCACTCGCGGCGGGGCCGCGCTTTCACCCGGTTGAGTGCCCAGGCCCGCCCGGACGCTCTCGACAACGAACAGCGGATTCCCCTGCGTGGCGCGATACAGATCGGCCAGCTCAGCTTCCGGCAGTTGTCGTCTGGCGATCTGGCAGCCCAGCGCCGCTGTTTCCGGGGCGTCCAGGGGCAGCAGAGCAACCTCCATTGCCTGGCCGGTCTGGCGCAGTTCGCTCCATAGCCTGGTGAACGGGTGATCCCGGCCCGTCTCCTCGGTCCGCACTGTGCCGAGAACCAGAACCCCGCCCTCCGGGTCGGCGCGAAAGAGCGAATGGAGCCATTCGAAGGAATCCTGATCGCACCACTGTAAATCGTCAATAACCAGCAGGAGTGGTTTTCGCGCTCTGATGAATGCGGCGTTCAGGGCATCGTGGAAGTGCCGGCGTTCCCAATTCTCCATCAATGGAGGCGGCTTGCGAATGGAGGGGTTTTTCGCAAGAATCTCCGGCAGGACGCGAGCCAGCTCCGCGACCTGATACGGGGGAAGTTGAGCCCACGCGCTCCGTAGGGGTTCGGCGCGAAGCCATTCGGCGACCGGTGTGTGTGCGAGCCGGCCTTGCGCGGCATAGCAGCGCGCTCGCGCCGCACTGGCCTTTCGCTCCCTGCACCACGAATATAATTCCTCGGCGAGCCGGGATTTCCCGATGCCGGGCTCGCCGGCGATCGAGGCAAAGTGAATTCCCCCCGTGGCCGCCACGTTCCAGTATTCGACTAAGCGATTCCACTCCTTTCTCCTGCCGACCAGAGGCATCGGCGCTTCCGACACGGCGCGTGGCTGTTCGCTCGGACCCGTGGCTGCCAGGTCCGCCTTTAATGCGTGTTCGAACAACTCGCGGGTTGCCGCGCTTGGCTCTACGGCAAGTTCGCGGCGAAGAACGCGCATGCATTGGTGGTAAGCCCGCAACGCGCTCGCGCGGTCGCCGTTCAACGCATGCAGGCGAATCAGAAGCTGGTGGTGCGCCTCGCCGAGCGGATCCTGTACCACGAGGCGCTCCGCATATCGGATGGCGGCCGGGTAATCGTGCTCCTGTTCCAGCAGGGAGGCCAGTCGGCTCAATACCTGCGCCGCCTTCTGGCGATAGTGCTCCCGCACGGGCTGGAGCCAGTCGTCATACAGACCCGGCGTCAGGTCGTCATGATAAAGGCGGGCGGCGTCTTCAAGCGCCTGGGTTTCCGTCCTGACATCGCCGGCCTTCGCGGCATCCTGTGCCCCTGCAAGCGCCGTATCGAATTCCATGACATCCACGGTGCAGGCCGCGCCGCGGCGCCATTGCACCGTATGGTTGTCGGCCGTGAGCAAGGCCAGTTCGTCCGGCAGGGCTCGACGGAGATGATGCAGGAGCTGCCGGAGATTGGTGCGAGCCTGCGCCTCGTCGGAATCAGGCCACAGGACAAAGGCCAGGTGTTCGCGCTGTTGGGGCGCATCCCCGTGCAGGATCAGATAGGTCAGCAGCGACTGCAGGCGACTCGTATTCACGGCGGCGCTTGGTTCGTCGCCCCGGGTGATGCGAAATTTTCCGAACAGCTCGATTCGATACAGGACCGGAGTAGCGGGTCCGCCTGCCGTGTTTGTATCTTTGCGCACTTCGGGCGGCATGATCTCGGCTTCGCGGCGCGACGCCGGACCCCGCGCCTCATCCGCCGTCGGGGTCCGTCTCGATCAGCCTATCAATTTTTTTAGATCGCGCGTTCAGCGGCCAGGACCGCGGCTGCCCCGGGCGGGAACTTCAGCCAGTTCGGAAGGGTCGTGATAGCCGAGAATCCGGACCCTTCCGCCGTGCTCCCGGTCCAGACGGTTCAGGATCGCCAGGCTGCGCCGGCGCTCGCCGTCATCGATAGCGTTGGCGGCGGCGAGTTCGGAAACCGGATGGAAGTCGGTCGTGAGTTCAGCCCGGAGATAGTAGGCATCTCCGGCATGCAGCAACCAGGCATCGCCCGCTTGCCGGATGGCTACGCCGCAGTGCCCTGACGTATGGCCAAACAGCGGGACAAGCAGTACCTCGGACTGAAAATCAAGGTTCAGTCGCCTCGCCGGTATCCCGAACCATTCATGGTCCGCGCCGTCCCATGTTCGCCAGTCTGGCCCGTGGACGAATTGCGGCGCCCGGTAACGCGGATGGCCCCGCCGGAGAGCCGCCAACTCCTCGGCGGAGACGTACACCTTTGCGCGGGGAAAATCGGCGAGGCCGCCCGCGTGGTCCGGGTCGGCATGCGTGAGCACCACGTGCGCCACATCCGCCGGATCGAAACCGAGGCGCTCCATCTGACGAACCAGAGTGTCGGACTGATTGAAGAGGAATCCTGCTGCCTCGATTGCCTCCCGTCCCACGCGCGCCAGAGGCGCCTCGACGTCAAGCAGGCCGATGCCGGTATCGACGAGGGCCAGGCCGCTCGCATCTTCCAGCAACAGGCAATGGCAGATCACGCGCGGGCGGGGAGGGGCATGTAAGTAGCCGCCAACCAGGTGGTGAACCTTTGTCACGGAGTTCTCCGCAAGACCGGGATCGCTCGTCGGTTGTCCAGTTCGGCCAGTTTTTTCGCCAGAGCGTGTTCAACGAAGGGGATGTGGCCGACGAATTCAATTGCTATATTTCGCAACGTCTTCAGCGCGGGTGAAGAGAGAGTTGCCATCTTCGTCAACCGGTCTGTGAATGCGACAACGGAATTGGCTACGCGAAGACGGCTCGCCTCCCATTGATCGAGCGCCGATTCATTGCCGGTCGCAAGCACGGATTCGAATGCTTCCGCCAGCGATACGGCGTCCTGGATTCCGGTGTTCATGCCCTGTCCCCCGGCCGGACTGTGTACATGGGCCGCGTCACCCGCAAGCAGGATGCGACCTTTTCGCAAAGAATGCGCGACGCCGTGACTCACATGAAAGCGTGAAGCCCACACCAGATGACGAATACGAGCAGATCCCTCCCCCGGACCGCGTTCTTCGAGAATGCGCTGGAAATCTTGGATCGACGGCTGCGCCGGACTGCTCTCGTGAACAGTCGCCACGATTCGGAAGTGGTTCTGGGGAAGCGGCGCAACAACCGCAAGTCCTCGCTCGGAAAGAAACAGACTCACCTCGGTTCGATCCAGTGGCCAGTCCATTTCCACGTCTGCCAGGATAAAACTCTCTTTGTAGGCTACCCCTTCGAACGGGATGGAAGCCTGCTCGCGAACCCTGCTGTGGCTGCCATCGCATCCGACAAGCCATCCCGCGGTTGCGGTCTCGATGGATTCACCACACTGATACTCAAGCACCACACCGTGTTCGGCGTCGCGAGCTGATCTCGGCTCGCAACCCCGCGTTACCGAACCGCCGAGAGCCTCCAGC
>DASZUZ010000357.1:0-8076 GCA_035547415.1 Bryobacteraceae bacterium
TCGCACCGGAGAGGCGGCACATTATTGTCGGCGGCCGATACTACGGATTTCGATCGCTGCCGCGCCGCTCCAGTGGTCTGTCTTCCCCTGGACCTTCTGCAGGTTCCTCCGCCTCTCCTGAAGGAGCGATCCGCCTCGGGCCGGGGCCGGCCGGCCAGCGACAAAAGCCCGGCCTGTGCCTGGCAGGCGCTCTGGAATCCCGTATCGGATAATACGAATATGGACTCGGGAAACATCCCACGAATCATGGGCGCAAGGATGATCTCCTGGCCGTAAGAACCTCTGTTGCCGCGGTAATCATCCAGTACTTCGCCAACTCGATCCAGGCTCCTCGCAAACCTCGGCGGCCGCGGGCGTGACGTCCGCACTCGCGCGCCCGGCGCGCTCCGCCCATCTGCCGGCCCTGACCGGCCTTCGCTTCTTCCTGGCGCTCTGGGTAATCGTCAACCACCTGATTGGCACGGGGCACATTTACGAGCCGGTCGCCCTGATGCTGCCCGGGCCGCTCCAGGCCATCATGCGCGGCGGCTATCAGGCGGTGCCAACCTTCTTCGTGCTGTCGGGTTTCGTCCTGGCAAGGAATTACTCTTCCACCCCATGGCGTCCGGTGAACGTCTGGAAGTATCTGGTGGGTCGTTTCGCGCGCGTCTACCCGGTTTACCTGCTCAGTCTGCTGATTGTGCTGCCGTTCATCGTGAAGGCCAAAGATCAGCCGAAAGGCTGGCTGGTGGCCATGCACCTGACGCTCACGCAGGGATGGTGGTCCGGTCATTACACGGCAGGCTGGAATACGCCCGCGTGGTCGTTGTCGTGCGAAATGTTCTTTTACCTGATCTTCCCCCTGTTGATCATTCCAATGAAGGACGCGGGTTGGGTGCGGACCATCGGCGCGGCGTTGCTGGCCTGCGTGATGACGCAGGCGATGTGGGCCGTGGGAATCTCCGATCAGCTCAAACCGGTCATTCATCTTTCGGATTTCCTGATGGGGATCGCGGTGGCTCGCGCGTTCGATCTTCTGACGGAGCGGAGAGCCGCGCCTCAGGGAAAGTGGCTGTACGGCATGGGCATCCTCGGCTCGGCGGCGATCCTCGGGTACGCGCAGTTTCTGCCGAAGTCCATCTCGATGAATACGTTTTTGCGGCCCATGAACGGGCTGCTGCTGCTCGGCCTGGGACTCGGCGGCGGCTGGATCGCTCGCGCCCTTTCCACGCGGCCTGTCGTGTTTCTCGGCAAGGCCAGTTACGGAATGTACATCCTGCACATTCCAATCCTCTGGTGGGCGGTGAGTTGGCCGGATTTCGCGGTTCGCTACCTGTACGTGGCGTTTGTGGTGGCCGTATCCTGCATCGTGTATGCGGTATTCGAGGAGCCGGCGAATCGTCTCATCCGGTCAATGGCAGGAAAACCGAATGAGGCCCGGCGCGATCTGAAGACCTTCGAACAACCCGTTCGAATAGCATGGAACGTATGCAGCGCCGCACCCTCCTCAGATCCGCGATCGCCGGTCTCGGCGTCTTCGGCGTCTCACGCTTCGCCTCCGCCGCCGACCTCCAGCTCGAACTGAATCCCGAGCAACCCGGCCCTGAAATCAGCCCCCACCTCTACGGACATTTCATCGAACATCTCGGGGGTGTGATCTACGACGGCATCTGGGTCGGCAAAGACTCCCGAATCGGCAATGTCAACGGGATTCGCAAAGCTTTCGTGGACGATATGAAATCGCTTGGCGCCCCGAACCTGCGCTGGCCTGGCGGTTGTTTCGCGGAGGGTTACCACTGGCGTGACGGCCTCGGCCTTGCTGCAAAACGGCCGCGCACCGCCACTTACTGGGGCAGCCAGATGCCCCCCGAGTTGCACGGCGCCGAACCGAACACCTTCGGAACGCACGAATTCATCGAACTCTGCCGCCTCACCGGCGCTCAGCCTTATCTGGCGGCCAACGTCGCTTCCGGCTCGCCCGCGGAATTCCACGACTGGTTCACCTATTGCAACGCGCCGGACGGCTCCGCCACGCTCGCCTCCGAGCGCCGTGTAAACGGCTCTCCCGAGCCATTTAACGTGCGGTTCTGGGGCGTCGGCAACGAGAACTGGAACTGCGGCGGCATGATGAAGCCGGCCGAATACGCGGCGCACTATCGGCGGTTTACCAGCCAGGTCCCGCCCTACGGCCAGCCCTTCTTCGTCGCATGCGGCCCGCGTGGCCACAACGCCGACTTCGGCGTTCCCTGGACCGAAGGCTTCTTCGAAGGAATGCAGGGTACAATCGGCCGTCCGCGGATCGACGGGTTCTCGGTCCACTTCTACACCGATTTCCGTCCTACCAAAGTGTCGTCCGCGGAATCCACGGAGGACGAATGGTTCGCCGTTCTCGAAAAAGGGCTGGTCCTCGAGAAGAGCATCGCGGCGAACTGGTCGGCAATGCAGAAGTACAAAGTCGCCTCCCGCGTGCGCTTCGTCATCGATGAGTGGGGCGTCTGGTACAACCGCAGCCCGGAAATCGCCCCCGGCTTTCAACTCGCTCAGGTCGTCACGCTTCGCGATGCCATTCACACGGGAATGCACTTCGACATCTTCAATCGCCACGCCGATAAGATCGCCATGGCTAATGTCGCGCAGACCATCAACTGCCTGCACTCCCTCTTCCTCGCGCATGAAGACAAATACGCGCGGACGCCCGTGTTCTACGTGTTCGACCTCTACAAGCCGCACATGGGCGCCAAATCGCTGAATGTCGCCAATCCCGCGGCGACCGGGGATATTCGCCGGATGATTTCCGCGTCTGCTTCCGTGAAGGATCGCGACGTCACCGTCACGTTGACGAATCCTTCCGTCACCGGCGACCGAACGGTTCAATTGAAAATCGCGGGATCGCGCAAGCCTGCGGAAGCGCGGGCCCGCGTGCTGACACATGCTGCGATGAACGCCACCAATTCTCTCGGCAAGCCCGAAGAAGTGCGCCTCAAAGCTCTGGCGGTTCAGGTTGCGCGCGATGCCGTGGCGGTCACGCTTCCGGCCAGATCGGTTTCCGCGATAACGATCAGGCTGGCGTAAGGCCCTGTCATCGGGCTATCTTTTGGCCTGTGGAGGAATTTAGTCGTGATTCCTCATAATGCCAGATTATATTGCCAATACCGGACGAAAAGTCGTCATTTCGCCGGTCGAAAATCCCGCGTCCCTCGTCACCGGGTGATTGTCGATGATATCTGTCGGTGTCGTCCCGCCGCGGGCGCGTGCGCCCCGATCTGCACGGCGTCACTCGCCCGCGTACTTTCCAGGCCGGCTGATCCACTCCCCTGCGAACCCGTTTTTTTTCTCTCTTCCAACTCCCCAATCTGCCTCCGTCGACAGAACAGGCCCGCCTGGCATGAAGAGGACATTCTCATGTGGCGGCGTGTCACGAAGGGGATTGACGCCGACGTTGAAATGAAATACAATCGGCCACACTTTAGTTTAACTTTACTGTGAGGGGCATCGCTCCTGATTTACAAACGTACCCTTGCATTGAAAGGACGATCGTATGCACCATGTTCGCGCCACGAAGGCGCGATCGCGGCAAACGCTATCCGGCCGCGCTTCTTCTTGTCTGCCGCTTCGCTCCACCGGCTGCCCGGCGCGGCGCTTGCTCCGTAAGCGGAACTGTCCGACCTGAAAATACATTGTTTCCAGTGATGTTAGCGTTAACCTGAACTGCGCCGCTGGGTCGAGCCATTCGCTCTTTTGACGCCAGTGGTCGTGGTTCCTGTTGCTTTGCAGCCGACCCGGACCTTTGACATGGTTTGGGCCCGGTGATTCGTGTGCGCCATCCACTAAGACGCTTATGGGGTGTAAGCGCAAATAAAAAAAAGGAGATTAGTATTCAACATGATATGTCGTAGCGGCAGCATCTTTGCCGCCTTCCTCGTCGCTGTGTTGCTGCTCCCGCCTTTGGCGATGACGCAGATCACGACCGGCACGGTCACGGGTCGGGTCACCGATTCAACAGGAGGCGTCATTCCGAAGGCGAGCGTTGTTCTGATCAGTGAGGCGCGCGGCACGCGAAGTACTTCGGTCCAGACCAACGAGACCGGGGACTACGTGATTCCGAACGTCACTGCCGACACATACACTGTCGAAGTGACCGCGCCCTCGTTCAAGACGGCGCGGATTACGGGGATCGTGGTGACGGGCGGTGACCGCCTGGGCGTACCGGCGATAATACTTCAGGTCGGCGGAACGGCCGAAACGGTTACCGTGACCGCCGAGGCAGCCCTTCTGCAGACGCAAAGCGGTGAGCGTTCCTACGCAGTTGAAAATAAGTCCATCGAGAGCCTGCCGATTAACCACGGGAACTTCTCGAGCGTCGTGGCCTTCGTTCCCGGCGTGGACGGCAATCTCACTACCTCCGCTGGCGGCACCCGGTTGGGCGGCGTAAGCCAGAACAACATCATGATGGATGGTATCTCGGCCATGGACACGGGTAACAACGGCCAGATGCTCTCGATGAACATCGAGTCGATCGGCGAAGTGAAAGTGCTCACGCAGGGCTATCAGGCGGAATACGGCCGCTCCAGCGGACTGCAGATCACGGCAGTAACGAAGAGCGGATCCAATGAATTCCACGGGTCGGGCTATGGCATCTTCACGAACACGGAATGGAATTCCAGAGCGTGGGTAACGCAGAAAAACGGCGAAGTTCCTACGTATTCGCATCTGAACACCTACGGGTACACGATCGGGGGACCGGTGGTGATCCCGAAAGTGTATAACGGACGCAATAAGTTCTTCTTCTTCTATGCGCATGAATTCCGGCCTCAGTCTGTTATCGTTAACAACGGCAACATCGTTCGGCTGCGCCTGCCCACTCAGCTGGAGCGGCAGGGCGATTTCTCGCAGAGCCGCGACCAGAACGGCAACCTGCTCAAGCCGATCATCGATAACACGACAGGGCAGCCCTTCCCCGGTTCGGTCATCCCGCAAAGCCGCCTGTACGCACCGGGCGTGGCGGTGCTCAACCGCTACCCGCTCCCGACTCTCGCGCAGGCGCCGGGGACGAACTTCAACTATGAGCAGCAGCCGTTGGCGTACAACCAGCTGACGCAGCAGCCCGCTGTTCGCCTCGACTATCAGTTCACGCCGAATCTGCGGGTCTCGGGCAAGTACTCCGGGCAGATTGCCCGCCCGGTCGTACAGCCGGGCAGCATCCCCGGCTTCAACGATGCCTACGTACCGTATCCCGTCATCACCAACTACGGGATTACCGTGGACTGGACGATTTCACCGACCACCTTCCTTGAAGTGACTTACGGGAGCATCAAGAATCAGCTGGCGGGCGGCAATAACGGCGGCCTGGATACGAGTCCGGAGTCGAACCGCCTGAAGAGTCTCAGTGCCTTCCCGGAACTGTATCCGAATGCCGGTGTTGTGGACCAGCGTTATTACGCATTCAAGGTCATGCAGGACCAGAAGCCGCCGTTCTGGAACGGCAAGTCGCTGAACCTGCCGCCGGTCTTTGGCTGGGGCAGCCTGATTGGAGCCGCGCCCCCGCAGCAGCAGTATCCGGGCTGGTTGAATATCAACCACACCCAGGATATTTCAGGCAGCGTGACCAAGGTCACGGGGCGGCATACGTTGAAGGCAGGGGTTTATCTCAACCACAGTTTCAAGGCGCAGAATGTGGGCGCGGGCGGCATCCCGAACCTGAGCTTCCAGGGTTACGTGAATTTCGGCAACGACACGAACAACACGCTCGACAGCGGGTTCGGTTATGCGAACGCGGCGCTGGGCGTGTTCACGCAGTACCTGCAGGCTTCGAGGTTCATCGAGGGCAGCATGATCTACAACCAGTGGGAAGGCTTCCTCCAGGATAACTGGAAGGTGAGCAACCGCCTGACTCTGGATTACGGACTGCGCCTCGTGAATCAGCAGCCCCAGTACGACCAGTTCCAGCAGATGTCGAACTTCTTCCCCAGTCAGTGGAAGGCGTCGCAGGCCCCGGTGCTTTACACGGCGGGCTGCAGCAATGGTGCGACGGCGTGTTCCGGCAACCTTCGTAATGCGATTGATCCGCGGACCGGCCAGATTGTCACGGCGGCGGGCGCGGCGAACACGCAGGCCCTGATCGGGACTCCGATTCCGGGCACGGGCAACGCGCTGAACGGCATCAGGAAAGCGGGCGACGGTATCGCGAATACGGACTACACGTGGCCGACGCTGGTGATCGGGCCGCGCTTCGGCTTCGCTTACGACGTGACCGGGAAATCGGATTGGGTGGTCCGTGGCGGAATTGGTCTGTTCTACGACCGGCCTGACGGGAACACGGTATTCTCGATTCCGGGCAATCCTCCGACCGCGACGGCGACGGACTTGCGCAACGGCAATCTCGCGACCCTGGGCACGGGGCTGAGCCCGTCACCGGTGCCGTCACTCGTCACATTCCAGTACAATGCGCAGGTTCCCTCGTCATTGCAGTGGAATATCGGCGTCCAGAAGTCGCTGCCCTTCCAGTTGGTCGCGGACGTGTCCTATGTGGGCAACCACGGGTACAACCGCCTCGGCGCGTTACAGGGAGGAGACGTGCAGAACTGGAATTCGATTGACCTCGGCTCGGCGTATCTGCCGAAGTATCAGGACCCGACGCTCGGCGCGGCCGCGTATCCGGGGGCGTCGGCTTACACGACGAACCTGCTCCGCCCGTTCATTGGATTCTCCACCATCGGGCAGAATACGACGAACTTCTATGACACGTATCACTCGATTCAGGCGACCCTGAACCGGCGGTTCTCGCACGGCTTGTCGATCGCGGCAGCCTACACGTACGGCATCTCGCTCACGGGCAACACCGGGCTGCAATTGCGGTACGTGCATGGGGCCGATGGCACGGTTACGCTGCGGTCCGATCAGGCGCAGTATGAGGCTCTGAACAAGAACCTCGACCGCCGGCCCCACTTCCTGAAGGTCAACTCCACCTGGGAGGTTCCGGGCGTGAACGGCGCGGGTGCTTTGGTGCACCAGGTCACGAAGGACTGGCAGCTTTCAGGTATTCTGACGGCAGCCTCGGGCCTGGCTTACACCCTTAACTCCAACTACAACACTGCGGGAAATAACGTCAACATCACGGGTTCTCCGGACTACGCCGGCATGGTGGTTCTGGGTAACAACGTCGGCGCCGGATGTTCGGGCGATCCCTTCTCGGAGTTCAATGCATCGGCGGTAAAGGGGCCGGCCTACGGCAGCGTGGGTCTGGAGTCGGCCCGCCTGAGCATGCGCGGCTGTCCCACCAGAAACGTGGATTTGTCCATCGTGCGGCAGTTCCACTTCTGGAAGTTCACCGAAGCTCGCCAATTCCAGTTCCGGGCGGACATCTTCAACGCCCTGAACGCGGTGCAGATCAACGCCATCAGCACGACGGCGACCTTCAACAACCCGACTGCCATGGCGTTGCAGAACGCCGAGTTCGATTCGAGCGGAGCCATCCTCTCGGGCCGTTCGCAGCCGAAGAACGCAGGCTTCGGCGCCGCTACCGGCGCCGCGGCGATGCGCAGCATCCAGTTGGAGGTCCGCTTCAGCTTTTAGGCTGGACCGGTGCTGGAAAGCTGTCCGGCGGCCCTGACCGGGTACGGTTGGGGCCTCGATTCAGCATCTGGTCACCTTCTGTGGGCGCGCGCCTTGCTTCTCGGGCGCGCGCCCTTCTTTTTGCGCCTCCGGCGATGCCGGGATCTTCCGGAAAATGAGGGATTGGCGATGAATTCGAGCGCCTCTACCGGGTAGCACAAGCCCGCCGCTACGGGCGAGCTTTGGCCACGACGGATCCCCACCTCTCCGAGGGGGCGTCGCGTTCGGAATGCGCATTGAAGGGTTCGGGAGCGACATGACCGAAGCGCGCATCGGCCCTGGATCGCGAGACGATCGGGACCGGTCACGTCAACCTGACCACCACCGGGCTTTACACGAGAAGTCGATCCATCTCCTGCGGCAGCTCTATTCCGCAACGAATCCCGTCGCGCACCTGAAGCGGCCCGACAAGCCGCCGACTACGGCTGGATGCTGACGCCGACGCAGAGCTGTTCAGTCCTGTGGCCGCCCAGGCCAGGAAGCTGA
>DASZUZ010000358.1:0-10561 GCA_035547415.1 Bryobacteraceae bacterium
TTCGCAACGCATGCCCTGGTCGAGCCTCCTCGAAGTGGCCTACGTCGGAAACCGCAGCCGGGATCTTCCGCAGACCAGCGGACAGGGAAGCGCGATCAACCTCGTGCCGGTGGGCGCCACGCTGTCTTCGAAAAACGGCGGCATCGATCCGAACAGCCTCGTGGCGAATAATTTCCGTCCGCTGCAGGGCTTCGGCAATATCGCCCTGGCCACCAACGGCTTGTACTCAAACTACAATTCGATGCAGATGACGTGGGTGCGGACCAAGGGCCGCTACGTCATCAACCTGAATTACACGTATGGCAAGGCGATGGGCATTGTCAATGCCTCCCGCGATCCGTTCAATCTGCGGAACGACTATGGTGTCCTGCCGACGAACAGGACCCACATCTTCAACGCGGCTTATTCGATCGAACTCGGCGATCCGGTGCGCAACAAGGCAGCCGGGTATGTCGTCAACGGATGGCAGGTGTCGGGAATCCTGCAATGGCAGAGTGGAGCCAACCTGACGGGCTTCAGCAGCAACAACAATTTCGGCGCGAA
Organism: Bryobacteraceae bacterium; assembly: GCA_035547415.1. GTDB lineage: Bacteria > Acidobacteriota > Terriglobia > Bryobacterales > Bryobacteraceae > BOG-234. The sequence goes on from DASZUZ010000358.1 coordinate 544, forward strand.
CTACAATCACTACAAGGTTCCTGGCACGCAGTTCGACGTCAGTAACCTCTCGTTACTGGGAACGGATGCGATTCAGTTGAATCCGACGCTCACCTGCGATCCGGCCTCCGGCCTGGGCAAGAATCAGTTCATCAACCCGAACTGCTTCGGCATTCCGACAGCCCTCGGACAGAACGGACCCACTGTTCTGCCCGCTGTCTACGGACCCGCGTTCTTCAATGCGGACCTCGGCCTCTTCAAGAACTTCGCTTTGGGAGAGGTCAGGAAGATTCAGTTGCGTTTCAACGCGTACAACTTCCTCAATCACCCGCTGTGGTCGTTTAACGGGAGCAACCTGAATCTGAATTTCGATGCGAACGGCAAAATCACGCCACAAAGCGACGCCAATTTCGGCGCGGTGACGGAGAAACAGGGCCACCGGGTCGTTCAGTTGGCGGTGAAGTTTTACTTCTGATCAGCCGCGTCACTGGGGAGGGGATGTGCCTGTCCACATCCCCATCGGGCATCCGATAATCAAACTCGATGGGCCGGTTCTTCTTCGTTCTGCTGACGTCGACAGCGCTGGCCCAGAAACCCGACATTCCGGTGGGTTCCGCATTCTGGAGTGCGTCCGCCGCCTACGCGGGCTCATCCACGTGCGCATCCTGCCACCCGGCTCAGGCGAAGCGCTTCCACGAGAACAGCATGTCCCGTGCGCTGGAGCCGGTATCCGCCTGCGAAATCCTGCGCGATCGTCTTCCGCTCTATTTCAAAAAGGACGCCTGGTCTTACTCGATCGTTCGTGCAGGCGACCGGGTTCTGTATAGGGTCTCGGACGGGGCAAAGACATTCGAGGCGCCTCTGCAATACGCCTTCGGCCAAAGCAAGGCGGGCCAGACGTACGTCTATTCCGTGGACAACCGATTCTACGAGAGCCGCGTCAGCTATTACGCGAAACTCAGGGCTCTGGATCTGACCGTCGGCGCGATGAATTCTGAGCCGGTGGACCTTCGATCCGCGGCGGGCCGAATCATGGAAGGTAACGAGCCGCGCAATTGCTTCGGTTGCCACACCACGGGCGCGCGGCAAGGCGCGTCGCTCCAGTTGGAGCACTACGAAGCAGGCGTCCAGTGCGAAAGCTGCCACGGCCCCGGCGGCGCTCACGTCGACGCTGTCCGGGCCGGTGGCAAAGTACCCGGTACGATCCGCTCGCTCAGAAACATGGATCCGCAGCAAAGCGCTGAATTCTGCGGAACCTGCCACCGGACATGGGAAAACGTGATGATGATGGGAATCAAAGGGATCAACAACGTCCGCTTTCCTGCCTACCGGCTGACCAACAGCCCGTGCTTCTCGCTGGAGGATCGGCGCATTTCGTGTACCGCCTGTCATGATCCGCATGGCCCTCTCGTGGCAGGCGATAACTCCTACGATTCGAAATGCGCCGCCTGTCATAACCCGGCGAATGCCCGTCTCCGGAAGAAAATCTGTCCGGTGGCGAAGCAGGCGTGTACCTCCTGTCACATGCCGAGGGTCGAGCCTGCGGAAGCTCACCATGCCTTCCCCGATCACTGGATCAGGGTGTCGCGTTCCGCGAAAGACTATCCGGATTGACAAGCGGATATAGTGAAAGTCATCTCGTCGCGATGCCTCGCCCGTTCCTTCTCGCGTTGCTGTTGAGTTCCGGTCTCGCCGCCTTCGCTCAATCGGACCCGGCGGAGCAGATCCTGAAGCAGGCGATCGGTCTGCATCAGTCCGGCGACATTGCCGGGGCCATTCAGGCATACCGGACCTATCTCTCGAAGCATCCCGATTCGCTGATCGCGCTCTCGAATCTCGGCGCTGCCTACGCCCGCTCGGGCCGTTATACGGAAGCGATCGCGGAGTACGCCCACGCCCTCAAAGTCCAGCCAGGGAACATGCCGGTGGAACTCAATCTCGCGCTCGCGTATTACAAAATCGGGCAGGCGGAGCGGGCGGCGCCTATCCTCGAAAAGGTCCACAACGCCGCGCCTCAGGAACTCCAGCCGACCATGCTTCTCGCCGATTGCTGGCTCGCTCTGGGCAAGGACAACGCCGTGGCCGCCCTCCTGACGCCTCTCGCGGAGCAACGCCCGGACGACCTCGGCGTTGCCTACATGCTTGGCACGGCGCTCGTCCGGAACAAGCAGATCACGCGCGGACAGATTGTGATCGACAGGATTCTCCGCAACGGCGATTCGGCCGAAGCGCGCCTGCTGCTCGGCACCACGAAGCTCAACGTGAGCGACTTTTCCGGCGCGCTGGAGGATCTCACCAAAGCCGTACAGCTCAATCCGAAGCTGCCCGACGTCTATTCCTATTACGGAATCGCCCTTCTCCGGACCGGTGACGCCAAAGGCGCCGCCGATGCGTTCCGGAAAGAACTGGCCGGCAATCCGAATGACTTCAACTCGAACCTGCAGCTCGGTGTTCTCCTGAAACTCGACGAGAACTACGACGAGGCCCTCCGGTATCTGAGCCGGGCTCTCGATGCGCGTCCCGGCGACATTGGCGTCCGCTATCAACTCGCCTCCATCGACTTCAGCCAGGGAAAGGTCGAAGAGGCCCGCGCCGCTCTCGAAGACATTACCCGCGAGAGCCCGAGCTTCACGGAAGCGCACGTGACTCTCGCAACCGTCTACTACCGGCTCAGGCGCAAACCCGACGGCGACCGCGAGCGAGCGACGATTCAGAAGCTCAATGCGGCCGCGCAGGAAAAACAGCCGGGAGTCAACGTGAAATGACGCGGCGTCAATGGATATCTGCGTTGGCCGGCGCAGGCGCCGCTCGCGCATTGGGTGCGGGTTCATCCTCTTCAGCCCCGTTGTTCGTCGAAGTTCCCCCGTCCAGCAGCGGCATTACCTGGGTCCATGAAAACGCCATGTCGTCCGAGCGGTATCTGCCGGAAACGCTCGGCCCCGGTTGCGCCTTCTTCGACTACGACAACGACGGCTGGATGGATATCTATCTCGTCAACAGCGGCCCGAGCGACTTCTATCGCCCCTCCAGACCCTTGCGCAACGCTCTCTACCGGAATAACCGCGACGGCACGTTTACCGACGTCACGGAGAAGGCCGGCGTCACCGGCGGGACGTTCGGCATGGGCGTCGCCATCGGCGATTACGATAACGACGGCTGGCCCGATATCTTCGTCACGTCCTACGGAAAATGCATCCTCTACCGCAACAACCATGACGGAACCTTCACGGACGTAACAAAGAGCGCCGGTCTCGAGACGCCGGGCTGGACAACCAGCGCCGTCTGGTTCGATTACGACAACGACGGCCATCTCGACCTCTTCCTGTGCAGCTTCGTCGATTACGGCAAAACCGAACACCTCTCCTGCGGCGACAACAAACTCGGCCGCCACTATTACTGCATCCCGCGAGTCTTCCGTGGCACCGCGAGCTTCCTCTATCGCAACAACGGAGACGGAACCTTCACCCAGGTCCAGAAAGGGACCGATATCGAGCGATCCCTCGGCAAAGGCCTCGGCGTGGTCGCCACGGACATCAACAACGACGGCCTCATGGACCTGTTCGTCGCGAACGACACGGTACAGGACTTTCTCTTCGTAAACCGGGGCAGGGACAAAACGGGCAAGTGGCAGTTCGAGGAAACCGCTCTCGCGGCGGAGGTCGGCTACAGCGAAGGAGGCCGTGCGCGCTCCGGCATGGGCGTGGATGCGGCCGATGTCTTCAACACGGGTTATCAGGACCTCTTTGTCGCGAACGTCGATCAGGAGATGTTTTCGCTGTATCGGAACCTGAAGAACGAAACCTTCCGGGATGTCGCCCACGCCAACAACGTCGCGCAGGCGACCCGCCTCCTGAGCGGCTGGGGGCTGAAGTTTTTCGATTACGACAACGATGGAGCCGTCGATCTGATTCTCGCCAACGGCCACCCGGACGACATGATCGAAAACTACTCAGCCCAGGTCAGATACAAAGAGCCTCTCCTGCTCTTCCACCAGGAGAACGGAAAACTCCGCGACGTGAGCAGCGAAGCGGGCCCGGCATTTACGAAATCGTATCCGGCGCGCGGCCTCGCAGCGGGCGATTTCAATAACGACGGACTGATCGATGTTCTGATCGCGACCAACGGTGGCGCTCCTGTCCTGCTGAAGAATTGTTCCGGCGCGGGCAATCGCTGGCTGGGTCTGAAGCTGGAAGGCGTCCACTGCAATCGCGACGCAATTGGAGCCCGGATTCGATGGTCGGCGGGCGGCGTGGTGCATTCGCGCCTGAAGAACAACGGCGGCAGCTACCTGTCATCCCACGATCCGCGCGAAGTCCTCGGGATCGGCAAAGCCGAAAAAATCGACTGGGTGGAAATCACATGGCCGAAGCCGAGCGGCAGGGTTCAGAGAATCGAAAACCCACCGCTCGGCCGGTACATTACGGTGAAAGAAGCGTAAGAGCGGCCGGAGCCTACTCTTTCCGCAGGAACTGCCCGATGGACCGCGTGGCCTGCCGGATGCGGTGCTCGTTCTCGACCAGCGCGAAACGGACGTGCCCTTCGCCCATGGGCCCGAAACCGATCCCCGGCGAAACGGCGACGAGCGCCTTCTCCATCAACATCTTCGAAAATTCGAGCGATCCCATCTCGCGGTACCTCTCCGGCAGCGGAGCCCAGAGAAACATCGAACCTCGCGGCGATTCCACCGGCCAGCCTGCCCGGCAGAGTCCTTCCACGAGTACGTCGCGCCGTTTCTGGTACGTTGCGCGGATCTTGTCGGTATCCGCGTCGCACTCCCGCAGCGCCACGATGGCCGCGATCTGAATCGGCTGGAACATGCCGTAATCCAGATAGCTCTTGATCCGCGCCAGCGCCGCGATCATCTTCGCGTTGCCGACGCAGAAGCCCACCCGCCATCCCGCCATGTCATAACTCTTCGACATGGAGAAGATCTCGACCGCGACTTCCTTCGCGCCCGGAACCTGCAGGATGCTCGGCGGAACATAGCCGTCGAAACCGAGGTCCGCATACGCGAAATCGTGGACGATCAGCGTGCCGTGCTGCCGCGCCAGTTCCACAATCTCCGTCAGAAATGCCAGATCCACGCAGGTCGTCGTGGGATTGTGCGGGAACGAGATCAGCAGCATCTTCGGCGGCTTCGGCGATTCCCGGTACAGCTCTTTCAGACGATCGAGAAACGTCTCCGCATTCGGCATCGGCAGCATGTGCGCGTAGCCTTCGGACATGATGACGCCGTACTGGTGAATCGGATACGCCGGATTCGGCGCGGCGACCACGTCGCCGGGACCGATCGTTGCGAACAGCAGATGGGCCAGAGCGTCCTTTGCGCCCATCGTGACGATCGCCTCCTTCTCGGGGTCGAGATCCACGTTGTGCTTGCGCTTATAGCGCTTCACGATCTCTTCCCGAAGGTGCGGAATTCCTCGCGACATCGAGTAGCGATGGTTCCGCGGATTCTTCGACGCCTCGATGAGCTTGTCGACGACCACTTGCGGCGTCGCCCCGTCGGGATTGCCCATTCCGAGGTCGACGACATCCATCTGTGCTGCCCGTGCCTTTGCCTTCATCTCGTTGATGACGGCAAAAACATAGGGGGGCAGCTTCTGGATTCGGTAAAACTCGTTGGTTCCTGACATGGGAACCTTTATTTTAACGAGTGTCTGTTGACGGACGCCAGACTTCAGCGGGAGGCTTCGAGCGCGGAGTTCTCCAGATCGGCGTGAACGATAAAACGCTTCGGCGCCGAGCCTACGTAGTGAAACGGATAACAGGTAATCAGATTCAGGACCGGATGGCTGCTGGGACGCAGGCTCGCGGTGTTGTCAGGTGACACGACGGTGAGCCCATCCACCTTGTAACGGAACCGGTGCCCGCTGCGTTCGAGGATGATTTCGTCGCCGTCGTGGATATTTTTCAGAACGCGAAAATGCGTATCGCGATGGCCCGCAATCACGCAGTTGCCGTCTTCGCCGGGCATGACCGTACCCTCCAGGTGGCCGGGTCCGCGCTTCAGGTCGCGGTCGTCGGTCCCCTCGACGACGTAGAGAACGGTGTCAAGACGGGGAATCGAGAGCTTCGCCACGGCAGAGCCGGATTGCGGAAGAGGAGTCGGTCGCCGGGGCCGGGCCGTCCCGATACCCGAATCTGCTGGAGGGATCTGTGGCGCAGGCTCCGCGACCGTCTGCTGGTCCTGCCACTCCTGCGCGATTTCACGCTGAGCGCTGCGCGATTCCCAGTAATCCATGCCTCCGCAAACAAGCAGAAACGTGCCGGAAGCAACCAGCAGCCAGATGCAAAGAGAGTAAAGGAATCCGCGCATGAGAGCACTCTGAAGAGGAGACGTCACAGTTTGAAAGCGCGGCGTCGGAACGCCGCGCTTTCAGTCAACGAGAGAACACCGAATCGCGCTTAGCCGCGCAGCTTGCGAAGCATCATGCCGGCGCCGGAAAGCATTCCGCCGCTTAACATGAGGCCAAGCCAGTTACCCGCGGTGTGAGGCATGGCCGGAGCTGGTTCCGGAGCCGGAGCCGGAGGAGGCGTATTCTGCGCTTCCTGGACGGGCGCTGGCGCGGGAGCCGGTTCGGGGGCTGCGGCAGGAGCAGGAGCCGGTTCCGGAGCGGGTGGAGGAGCAGCCTGCGCAACCTGCTGCGGTTCTTCCTTCTGCTGCGTCGGTTCGTAGGTCGCAGCTACGCTGTAGGGCTGCATCTCTTCACGCTGGCGTGCCTTCACGGCCGGCGGCAGCGGGAATTCGTAGCCGTAGTTCTTGCCCTGAATCCAGACCTTGTCAAAGTAGTAGTCATTGCCAAAGTGATGGAGGATGACGGACGTCTTTTCCGGGGTGTTGTTATCGAGCGCGGGGATCGTCAATGAAGTTGCCTGCAGCTTCATTCCGTTGTCGGAAAAGACCATCAATACGCGGCTGTTCGTGCCGGCGTCATCCATCTGGCGGATAACGTAGTGACCGGGCTGCAGCACGGTGTTGTTGATCGTAACTGCGTAGGGCAGATCGACGAGCACCTTGTCGTAGAGTGGCCCCTGGGCCTTCGCGCCAACAGAGCTGACGACGAAACCGGCAACCAGGGCACCTGCGGTAAGCATGAGGTTCTTGTAACGCATGTGAGTTTCGCTCCCTGTAATTTCAGCGCCTGGGCCTTACTGTGGGTGGCGATCATGTCGCCGCACCGTTTAAGTGGCCGGGTCGCTCACTTCGCTTCGACTTACTGCAGTTTCCGTTCCAGAGCGGGACCTTTCGGGCGTCTCCGGAGAACATCGCGCCAGCTCCGTGATCTTTGTAACGGCCTGCCAATGCGGGCATTGCCGCTTGTTGATCTGCAGTGGTCTGGCGATCACGTCCTGGTCGGAACACCGCCGCAAACGTGACTTCCGCTGCTCTCGGCGTGTCAATCCTCCGGCTTTGGTGCTGCGGAGATATTTCGGCCTGGGTACTCTGAACACAGGTTCATCAATGACGCCTCGAACTCCTGTGCGAAACAACGAACGAGCGGTCGGGAATCAACCCTTCAGCCCCAATTCCGTGAATAAAGCCCCGCGCACGCGTGACGCCGCGGTTGTGCCGAGCGTCTGCCCGTACTGCGCTGTGGGGTGTGGCCAGCTCATCTACGTGAAAGACGGCAAGGTGATCGATATCGAAGGGAATCCGGAAAGCCCGATTAACGAGGGCACTCTCTGTCCCAAAGGGGCCAACACCTACCAGCTCGCCGCGAATGCCCACCGGGTCACGCAGGTTCTCTACCGCGCGCCTTACTCCGACCGTTGGGAACATCGCCCTCTCGACTGGGCCATGCAGCGAATTGCGGAACTCACGAAGCAGACGCGTGACGCCGACTTCGCCGAAAAGAAAAATGGCGTCATCGTCAACCACGTCAGCACAATCGCGTCCCTCGGTGGCGCCACGATGGACATCGAAGAGAATTACTTCATTAAGAAGCTCTTCAACGGCGGTCTGGGCATCGTCGCAATCGAAAATCAGGCCCGTATTTGACACAGCGCATCGGTGCCCGGTCTGGGCGCCTCCTTCGGCCGCGGCGCGGCCACCAGTTTTCAGGAGGATCTGCAGAACAGTGACTGCATCCTCATCATGGGATCGAATATGGCCGAGGCGCATCCCGTCGGCTTCCGCTTTCCCATGAAGGCGCGGGAGCGCGGCGCGAAGCTGATTCACGTGGATCCCCACTTCAGCCGCACATCCGCCATGTGCAATCGGTACGTGCCCATTCGCGCTGGAAGCGACATCGTATTTCTGGGTGGGCTGATCAACTACGTCCTGACCAACGAAAGATGGTTTCGTGAATACGTCGTCGCATTCACCAACGCGGCTTCCATCATCACGGACAAATACGAGGGCGCGGAAGACCTGGACGGTCTCTTCTGCGGGTTCGATCCTCAGGAGCACACCTATAATCCCGAAAAAAATGCTGGAACTATGAAGGCGACCCGGTCGGGGCCGCGCGTACGCACACGCCGACCGAAATCAAGAGCGAATCCTACAGCGAGCGCCTGTCTTCCCTGCAGAACCCGGTTCCTCCGTCCGACCCGACTCTGCAGCACCCTCGTTGCGTCCTCAATATTCTGCGGCGGCATTACGCCCGGTACACGCCGGAAATGGTCGCCAATGCCTGCGGCTGTACCCGGGAAGAATTCCTTCGCGTCGCTGAGACGCTCTGCGAAAATTCCGGCCGTGAACGCACCAGCGCGATTGTCTACGCGGTAGGCTGGACGCAGCACACGACGGGCGTTGAGATAATCCGCGCCGCCGGCATTCTGCAGCTGCTTCTCGGCAATATCGGTCGCCCCGGCGGCGGCATCATGGCGATGCGGGGTCACGCCAGTATCCAGGGTTCCACCGATATACCCACTCTGTACGAGTTGCTCCCCGGCTACATCCCCCAACCCGCGGCTCTCCGTGACCATGACTCCCTGGCGAACTACCTGAAACAGGAAGAGGTTCTTCACGGCTATTGGGTGAATCTGCCGAAGTTCATGATCAGCCTCCTCAAAGCCTGGTACGGCGATGGCGCGCGCGCGGACAACGATTGGGGCTATCATTGGATCCCTCGTATCGACGACAACTATTCGCACCTCCCGACGTTCGTGCGAATGTCACAGGGTAAGGTGAAGGGCTTGTTCCTCTTCGGACAGAATCCGGCCGCCGGCGCGCCGAACGCGCGTCTGCACCGCGCCGCCATGAAGAAGCTCGACTGGCTTGTCGTGAGGGACTGGTTCGAAATCGAAAGCGCCTGCTACTGGTACAAAGGTCCGGAGGGTACAGATCCCAAAACCATTCCCACGGAAGTATTTTTCATGCCGGCCGCTTCTTCGCCCGAAAAAGACGGAACACTGACCAACACGCAGCGGCTGCTCCAGTTCCACGACCGCGCTGTCGATCCTCCGGGCGACTGTCGTACCGACCTCTGGTTCCTGTACGACCTGGGCAAGCGGCTGAAAAAGCTGTATGCGGGCTCTACCGCTCCGCGCGATCAGGGTCTGCTGAACCTGACCTGGGATTACAGCTACGAGAAGCCGCCCATTTTGCCCGGCGGGCGGCCCAGTCGCATTGAAGATGAGCCCGACGCCGAAAAAGTACTGAAGGAGATCAACGGGTACCGGGTCGCGGACCGCAAGCTCGTCGAAGGCTTCGCCGATTTGAAAGACGACGGCAGCACGGCCTGCGGCTGCTGGATTTACAGCGGGGTCTTTCCGAAAGAAGGCTACAACCGGGCGCGTGAACGCAAACGAACGCCGGAGAACTATACCAGTTCCAACTGGGGCTTCTCGTGGCCGAAGAATCGCCGCATCATGTACAACCGCGCATCGGCCGATCCGGAAGGCAAGCCCTGGTCGGAACGGAAGAAATACATCTGGTGGGATGAAAATCAGAAGCGCTGGACCGGTCTGGATGAACCCGACTACGAACCCGACAAACCGCCCTCGTACAGACCCCCCGCCGGATCGCGCGGCATGGCATCCATTGCCGGCGACTCGCCGTTCATCATGAAGCCGGACGGCAAGGGCTGGCTCT
>DASZUZ010000359.1:0-7340 GCA_035547415.1 Bryobacteraceae bacterium
GGCACGGAGTGACTTATACCAACGATTCCTAACCGCGCTCGACGACGGCGGAGGGCGCGCTGCAGACCGAAGCGGACTGGAAGGTGGAGACGACCCTCGTGCGGGAAGGGGCGTCCATCGGATCCGGTTCGACGATCCTCCCGAACGTGGTTGTCGGGGAATACGCGATCGTCGGCGCCGGCAGCGTGGTCACGAAGAACGTTCCGCCTTACGCCATTGTCGCCGGCAATCCCGCCCGGCAGATCCGGACAATCAAATCCGAACTTTCGGGGAGGAGCGCCGAATGAGCGCCAACGACAAGATTCCGTTTCTCGATCTGATTACGCCGCACGCGGCCCTGAAGGATGAGTTGTGCGGCGCGTTCGAAAGAGCGCTCGGACAGGGGGCGTTCGTGGGCGGCGCCGCCGTGGAGGAGTTCGAGCGCGATTTCGCAACGTATTGCGACGCGAAGTATTGCATTGGAGTGGCGAATGGAACGGACGCGCTGCGGTTTGCGATTCTCGCGGCGGGAATTCGCAAGGGCACGATTGTCATCACTGTTCCCAATACATTCATCGCTACAACCGAGGCGATTTCGCAGGCCGGGGCGGTCCCGGATTTTGTCGATATCGACGAGCGGACCTACAACATGGACGCGCGGCGCCTCCGGGATTATCTCGACTGGCAATGTTACTTCGATTGCAAATCGGGAGATATCATCAATCGGAAATCCGGATTGGCGGTGGGCGCCATTCTGCCGGTGCACCTGTACGGCCAGACCGCCGATATGGATGCGATTCTCGAAATCGCCGAAGAATATGGCCTGCCGGTGATCGAGGATGCCTGCCAGGCTCATGGCGCGGAGTACTTCTCGAAGAGAGACGGCCGATGGAAAAAAGCCGGTTCGATGGGGAAGGCCGCTGCGTTCAGTTTTTATCCCGGGAAAAATCTGGGTTCCTGCGGCGAAGGCGGCGCCGTGACCACAAATGACACAGAAATCGCCTCCCGAATCCGCATGTTGAGGGATCACGGTCAGAGTCAGAAGTATTATCACGAATTCGAGGGATATAACGGGCGGCTTCACGCTATTCAGGCTTCGATTCTGCGGATCAAGCTGCGAGAGCTTTCCGCGTGGAATTCCGGACGCCGGGAGGCGGCGCTCCGATACCGCGATCTGTTTTTCGCGGCCGGCGCGCCCGACCTGGCTCCCTGCGAGCCCGACTGGACGAAGAGCGTTTATCACGTTTACGTGATCCGTTCCCAAAACCGGAGCGGCCTTGCGGAAAGCCTCTCGAAAGCCGGCATCGGTTCCGGCATTCACTATCCGGTTCCACTGCATCTTCAAAAGGCGTACGAATCGCTCGGATATGAACCGGGTTCCTTTCCGGTCAGTGAAGCCGCGGCGGCCGGGATCCTCTCGTTGCCCATGTTTCCCCATATACGGTTCGAGCAACAAGCCCGAATTGTCGACGAGGTCATGCGTTTCACGAACGGACACGGGTCCGAAAGCGTGGCGCGGGCGCGCTGCGCCGCCGAGCGGTAATTCCCGAATCCGGGCTGATGGAAGCGCCGGGAGAAACCAGCCGTGCGACCCGATCGTCTCGCTACCCTGTACGTGTTCCGGCCATTGCGGAAGTGCCTGCCCGCGCGGGCCGGAATTCCGATCCTGATGTATCACAGCATTTCGGATCGCGATGAGCCGGGGCGGCGCCCCTACTACCGGACCGTAACCGCGAGCGACGTATTCGAATCTCAGATGCGGCTGCTCCGGGAATGCGGATATCGAACAATCGGCCTGAACGAAGCCGGACAAGCCTCCGGCAAAGCGGTGGCCGGCCGGCGGGTCATCATTACGTTCGACGATGGTTTTCGCGATTTCCATACCCATGCGTTTCCAATCCTGAGCAGGTATGGCTTCACGGCGACAATGTTTCTGCCGACCGCGTACATCGCCAACGAGAGACGGCAGTTTAACGGCATCGAATGTCTGACCTGGAGCGAAGTGGGGGAACTGGAGCGGAGCGGAATGATCTTCGGATCTCACACGGTGACGCATCCGCAACTGCGGACAATGAGTCTGCCGGCGGTTCGGCGGGAACTCGAGTATTCAAAAGAAGCCATCGAAGACAAAATCGGACGTCCGGTGACGTCATTCTCGTATCCGTATGCTTTTCCTGAGGCCGACAGGAACTTCTGTCGCGAGCTCCGGACGATTCTCGGAGAATGTGGATATACAAACGGCGTATCGACCACGATCGGAACGGCTGGCCAGCGATCCGATGTCTTCTTTTATAAGCGCCTGCCGGTCAACTCGTGCGATGACGCCAGGCTGTTTGCGGCTAAAATCGAGGGCGCTTACGATTGGTTACACTCCGCACAGTACGCGCTCAAGCTACTCGCCAGGCCCGGTCGAAAACGTCAGAGATCCCTGCCCGCATAACCTATTTACGGAAGAGTAATATCCCAGTGGAAATGCTAGAATCGGCACTTATGCTCGGATGCCGGGCCGAATAAAAGCGGCTTGCGGCGACTGAGTTACCGCCGCTGAAGCGAGCAGGCAATAAAAGGGGATACGTGCGAATTCTGAACAGTTACCGTCCTGTATTACTGGCGGCGATTTTCGCCCTCGGGATTAAGGCAGCGAGCGCGAAAGACATTTATATCGCCCAGAATGCAAGCGGCGGAGCGAACGGACAGGACTGCGCGGACGCGCTCGCTGCCACCTTCTTTAACGCATCGGGAAACTGGGGGACGGGCGCCAGTCAGATCGGCCCGGGTACAACGGTCCATCTGTGCGGCACGTTTACCGGAGGTCCGGGCGCAACGGCGCTGACTTTTCAGGGAAGCGGCGCAAGCGGTAATCCGATTACGCTCCTTTTTGAGCCGAATGCCGTTCTTCAGGCTCCCTACTGGGCTGCTTCGGGCGGCGGTTTTGGCGGCGGCGCGATCGTGATGAGTACCTTCGGTTCTCCCAGAAGCTACATCACGGTCGATGGCGGAACCAACGGAACCATTCAAAACACCGCAAACGGCGACGGACTGGCGAATCAACAGGACAGCGAGGCGATCAGCGCCTGGGAATGCGCCAATTGCGTCATCCGGAACCTGAAGATCTCGAACATCTATGTCCATTCGAATCCTTCGTCGAATACGACGGATGAAACGAAGAAGAACTGCATCGAATTCTCCGGTTCCAACTGGACAATCAGCGGCAACGTATTCCACGACGTCGGATGGTGCCTGTTTCACGGGTACACGAATGGCAATGACAGCGTCGAAATAAACAATAACGAGATTTACAATTTCACGCACGGATACGCGCTGATGGGAACGCAAAATGGCGGGCCCGCCATTACGAACATCTCTTTTCATGACAACTATCTCCACGACACTTACAAGTGGGATACGGTCAATTGCGCTTATCATCACGACGGTATTCACGTCTTCGGAACCACGACGCCGGCAGTGAGTTCGATCAACGGGCTCTACGTTTATAACAACTATTTCGCCGGAAACTGGGGTTCATGTCAGACGGGACAGGTGTTCGTGGAGGCGAATTATAACGACGCGAATCTGTCCAACAGCGCCTGGTGGAACAATGTTTTCGTCGAAGGGGCTGGCAGCGGGCCGAGCTACACCGGAGTCTTTGGACTCTTCTCCGGCAAAAGCGGGACGACGCAGGTCTACAACAATACCTGCATCACGTCGAACGCGTCCGATGGAGCCTCGTGTTACCAGATTCAGAACATCACCGGGCTGACATTCAAAAACAATCTCGCGAGTAACGTGAACAATCCGATCGGGATCGCCCGAAGCACTTTTTCCGCGGGCGCCGTGGATTACAACTACTACGGCGGCCCCTGCAGCGGTGGAAACTGCTTCAGCTGGGGCAGCGGCTTCTCCGGTTCACTGGCCGCCTGGCAGACTGCCTGCGGCTGCGATTCCCACGCGGTGCAGAACAGCCTGCTGGCTCTGAACGCGGATGGGTCGCCCCAGACGGGCGCCGCTCCCGCCGCCATGGGAACGGATCTTGCGTCTCTCGCCGTCGGCCGGCTGGCGGCACTGGCAAGCGATACAACCCAGGGCGGAAGACGCACGCCGTCGCCGCGTCCCTCCGGAACGACGCCGTGGACTCCGGGCGCTTACTCGCTGTCTTCGGGCAGCGGGGGCGGCACGAACCCGCCCGCGCCGCCGACCGGTCTGAGCGCAACCGTAAAGTAGATACTTTCAACCACCATTGTTATCAGTGCATCCCCGGACCCGGAAGTCGGGTCCGGCGCGAACGCGCGCATTTTTCCGTGTCTTCCACATCCAGCTGTGTGGCCGCAGCGGCTCCCGCCCGGGATTTCTCGCGAAATCTGACGGGCTCCATCGGCCGGAACACCGCCTTCGGCATTCTGCACACTGTCGTGCAGGTGCTGACGCGCCTGATTACCGTGCCGACGGCGATCAGCCACCTTGGTCTGGTCGGATACGGGATCTGGTCGATCATCATGACGACGGCCATGTATGTTCGATTCGGCGGGCTCGGGCTGAAGTCGGCCTTTCAGACGTACGTCGCCGCCGCGACGGGGAACCATGATTACGACACCGCCAGCAAATTGCTGAGTACCGGCTGCGCGGCGGCTGTCATTCTCTCGATTCCCGCGCTGCTTCCTCTGGCGATTTCACCGGAGGCCGTCCCTCGCGTGCTGGGCGTGCCGGCATCGTTCGTGTACTCATCGGCGTGGGCGATTGCGATTCTGGCCGTGACCATGGTGATATCCAACGCCGGCGCGGTCTATGAGGCGATTCTGCTGGGCGGGCACCGGATCGATATCACCCGGACGCTGGGTACCATCACCTCCGTGCTCGAGGCCGTTGCAATCATTGTCCTGCTGAAACTCGGCTACAAGCTGGTGGCGATGGCGACCGTGATGGCCGCCTCCCAGATTGTCTATTTCGCCGGTTGTTTCATCGCTTCCCGCCGCGTGTTGCCTCAGGTGGCCGTGAGCCTGCGGCATCTGTCGCGGAAGGTGATTCCTGAACTGTTTCGATTCGCCGGCAGCTACCAGCTTCTGGGTATTCTGCTGATTACTTACAACGCAATCGCCCCGGTAATCGTGCTTCGGAGCTATGGGGGCGACAAGGCGGGGATCTATGCCATTGGGACGCGCCTGATATCCCCTGTTTCCATGGCGCAGTATGCGTTCCTGGTTCCGATCCTTTCCGGCAGTTCCATGATTCACGCGGCCGGCTCGACCGAAAGGATGCAAAGGCTGGTCGCCAAGGCATTCAAGTTCATGTTCGTGACGACCTTCACTCCTCTCGCTCTGATCTCTCTGTTTGCCGCCGATTTCATTCTGGCGTGGACCGGACAGGCTCAGCGGGATTTCTCCGCGGCTGTCGCGTGGCAGGCCGCGGCAGCTTTTCTGCAGGCGGTCTCCGGACTCTCCGCCGTGGTTTACAGGAGTTCCGGCCGCGCTCTGATGGATAACATTCGGGGCGGCCTGCGGATCGGTGTCCTTCTCGCGTTACTGGTGTTTGCGAAATCGATGGGTTTTGTCGGGGTCATGGCGGGACTCGCTTTCGCGGAACTGCTTGGAATGCTGGTGATGTTGTCGGCGCTGCGCCGTACCGTCGCAGGATTCAGTATCGGAAGCGTAGCAGCCGACGCCGCGAGGGTTGTGGCTGCGACCGCCGGAGTTGCCGTGGTGGCCAGTCTCGCCGTCCGGTTGCCCCTTCCATGGGCAGCAACGGCTCGTGAGGGCGCTGTCATCCGAAGCGGCCTGGTCGCCTTTGCCATTGCGTTTTCGGCGGTGCCGGCGTTTCTGTTCGCCCGCGTGGTCTCGATACCGGAACTTCGCGGCATGATCGCGGCGGTGAGAGGGAAACTGGCGGGCAGTCCGCCGTTGCGCAGTGAGGTCCGGTGAGCGTACTTCAGGGCATTCAGCAGTATTACCGACTTTTTGGCGTTAAAGGCGTTTGGCTCGTGGCCAAAGCGCGGCTGCGGCGAGCGCCGATTCCTGTCAGAGTATCGGCGCCGGGGTTCCGGCATCCGATTCATTTGAGGCTCCGCACATCGGACATCTCATTGTTTTCAGAAATCATCGTGAACGCCGAATATGCGCTGAAGCTTTCGAAATCTCCTCGCGTGATCGTCGATGCGGGATCGAACATCGGCCTTGCCGCCGTGTTTTTCGCCAATCGCTATCCTGAGGCGAAAATCATCGCGGTCGAGCCAGAGCCGTCGAACTATGACGTGCTGAGAAGAAATGTAGCCCCTTATCCGAACGTCATTCCCGTGTGTGCGGCGATCTGGAAAGACAACGAGTCGGTCTGTATCGTTGATCCCGGAACCGGTAAATGGGGATTTCAGATTTCCGCCGCGGACGGGCGAAACCCCGAGGATCGCGCTGGCTGCGTGACGGGACTCGCGGTGGGCGAACTGATGAAGCGACACAGTATCGAGAGAGTCGACCTGTTGAAACTCGATATCGAAGGAGCGGAGAAAGAAGTGTTTGAGAATTGCCAGTCATGGATCGATCGCGTCGACATGATCGTCGTTGAACTGCATGATCGATTCCGCGCCGGATGCAGCCGCTCTTTTTACAATGCGACCTCCGAATTCAGATATGAGTGGCATAAGGGCGAAACCACGGTCATGGCGAGGAATGAAAACGTGGTCGGAGACGTCGCTGGAAGCGCCGGAACAGTCTCTCTTCCATTCCGGCTCGAAACAGTTTCCGGGAGCGTATTATGAGTCGCGACGAAGCCCTGAAATTCGATCTGCCATCCTGCCCGGGCTGCGGCGGGCCCGTCAGTCAGCAGTTATTGGAAGCTCCCGATCGATTTCATGGCCGGCATCGGATGTACCGCCTTGTGCGGTGCTCCCACTGTTCCCTGGTGTGGACCCAAAACCCGCCGCACCCCTCGGCCGCCGGTGAGCACTACGGAACCAGATACGATCAGTCGGTCACGTGGGCGGGAGAAGATCCGGAGCGCTGGCGAGGCCGGTGCGACGTGCTCAGGAGTCATAAACCGCAGCCAGGAGCCATTCTGGATCTCGGCTGCAGCGCCGGCGGCTTTCTGACCTGCGTCAAGAGGATGGGATGGCGTTGTTACGGGATCGAGATGTCCACGGGGGCGGCGAATCTGGCGCGCTCACGCGCCGAAGCCGAGGTGTTCGTCGGCGATATCCTGGATGCTCCGTACGCTCCGGAGAGCTTTGACGCGATTACCTGTTTTCACGTCCTGGAGCACATTTATCGGCCGAGAGACGTTCTCGCGAAGATCTCCGGATGGCTGAAGCCTGGCGGCGTCTTCTATTCGATGGTCCCCAATATCGAATCAGCTGGCGCAAAGCTGTTCGGGTCTTACTG